>DAOTUR010000511.1:0-9014 GCA_034436915.1 Anaerolineae bacterium | reverse complement strand
CGGCCCGCATCACGCCGCCATCCGACTGCATCAGGCTCAGGCCGCACGACTCAGGCAGAGCATCGCGCAGGCGGCGGACATAGCGGCTCATCACCGGACGCACATAAGCTTCGAGTGCCGTTGTGCTGGCGCGTTCATACTCGCGGAATTCGGGCAGCACATCGCACGAGAGCGCCACCTGCCACGACTCGAAGAGGCCGCGTTCGACAATGCGGGCGCGAATCGCCTCTTCATGATCGGGATTGAGATAGCTGTACAGCAGGCACACCGCCACACATTCGACCTGCTGGCGGGCGATGTCATCCAGCACGCGATCCAGCGCCACTATGTCGAGCGAGATGAGCACTCGGCCGCGATGATCGAGACGTTCCGCCACATCGTAGCAGCGATCACGCGGCATGAGGGGCAGCGGCAGCGTTGGGTGCAGCGCATACAGCACAGGCCGCTCCTGCCGCCCGATGAAGAGCAGATCGCGCAGCCCCTGTGTGGTGATGAGGGCGATTTTTGCGCCTTTGCGCTCCAGGATGGCATTCGTCGCCACTGTTGAGCCGTGCGCCACATGCGAGAGCGCGTCAAGGCGGCCCGCGATGGCCTCTAATCCGGCCAGCATTGCGCGGGAGGGATCATCGGGCGTGCTGAGGCGTTTGTGCAGCGTCAGGCGGCCTTCATGCCAGCGCACCACGTCGGTAAATGTCCCGCCAATATCCACGCCAACACGCATCATGCTCTCCCCCAATCCGTCAGACAATAGGCCTGTATTGTGGAGTCATTCGGGCGAGGGTGCAAACAGGGGTTTTGCAGCGTTGATATTTCTCCTATCCTATCTGATAGTCTTCTTACGCTTTGCATAAACATCTCATATATTGCTGATCTATAGTAGGGGTATACCATCAAACGGAGACATTTTTAAAAGGAGACACTCATGATTACACGTCGCACACCTGTGGATTCACCCTTCGCCCGTATAATTGATCGCATGATTGATCATGCCGCCCGTGAGCATGGCCCGGCCCAATTCAGCGGCGAGTTTGCCACTGATACCGTGCTGCCGATGGACATCGAAGAAACCAGCACCCACTACATCATCTCCGCCGATCTGCCCGGTGTGAAGCCCGAACAGATTAGCATTGATATGCACGATGGCATCCTGACCATCAGCGCCGAAACCAAAGAAGAGACTCGCGGTGAGCAGAGCCGTATGGTGCTCCAGGAACGCCGCTACGGGAAATTCAGCCGCAGTATGCGCTTCCCGGTGGCCGTGAATGCCGATACGATTGATGCCAACTACAGCGAGGGCGTCCTGCGCGTGGAAGTGACAAAAGCCGCCGAAGCCCAGCCGCGCCGCATTAACGTGAAGACGGGCAAAGACACCGTGACCGCCAGCAGCAGCGGTAATAATCAGACCAGCAAATAACTCTTAAAGGTTTGTGACTCCAGCAGGCGGCTTTCTTTTATTTCGTTGCCTGTTGGATCAACAAATGCCTTTAGCAGCCGCCGCACAGCCCCTATGCTGTGCGGCGGTTTGTTTTCCCCCTGTTTTTTGCAGTGCTCCGCATGGTTGAATCAGCGTCGAAATGTCCACCGATCACGCATCAGGAGTCATATCATGGAACGCAGCTGGATTGTGTTGGGAGCACTCTTTGGCGGATTGGCTGTCGCATTGGGGGCCTTTGGCAGCCACGCACTCAAGGCCACGCTCGATGCCAACGGACGGCTCGATACCTATCAAACAGCCGTGCAATATCAGATGTTTCACGCGCTGGCATTGGTCGCACTCGGCCTGTTGAGCGCTCATATCGCCGCGCCGCAAATTGCGTGGGCGGGGTGGCTGCTCGTACTGGGCATCATCCTGTTCAGCGGCAGCCTGTATCTGCTGTCGATTTTCAACATTCGCTGGATGGGCACGATTACGCCGCTAGGTGGGGAGGCGTTTTTGCTGGCGTGGGCGTTCATAGCGTGGGCGGCCTGGGGCGGGACGCAAATTTAAAGGGTACATGTAGGGGCACGACATGTCGTGCCCTGTGCATCTCATCACGATAAAATGCCATAGAAGAACACCGCATCACATGTCGTGCCCTGTGCATCTCATTACGACAAAATGCGATAGAAGAACACCGCATCCGTCGGCTCTCCTGATGTGTTCAGGGCGAAGCCCGGGACGATCCCCACGCGCTGATAGCCCATCTTCTCATACAGTGTCTCGGCGGCGCTGCCCCGTTCCGTATCCAGCACCAGCAGCGTGCGCTGATGTTCGCGGGCGACCTGCTCAATCGCGCTCATGAGACGGCGGGCGATGCCCTGGTTGCGATGCGATGTATTGACGAACACCTTTTGCACCTCGGCGCGGTGCGGGCCGTTGGGCTGTGTCGCCAGTGCCAGTTGGATGCTGCCCACCACGCGCCTCTCATCCACTGCTGCCAGCAAAATACGATTGCCGCGAGGCAGATCCAACGCGACATTGCGCCAGTAGCGCTCGGATTCTTCTTTGGGCAGCGGCGCAAGAAAATTCACCGACGCGCCGTTGTCCACAATGTTGCACAGAAGCGCGACAAATTCGGCAAGATGGCTTTGAAGCTGGCCTGCCTCAAAGCGCTCAATCGTGACAGCCATAACATTCCCCTTCCTGATTCTGTCTTATGCCTTATGCCTCCAATTCCACCAGCACCGCGCCGCGCTCCACGACCTCACCCGCCTGCACCAGAATGCGCTTCACGCGGCTGTTACGCGGAGCGGTGATTCGCATTTCCATCTTCATGGCCTCCATCACCACGAGCGTTTGCCCGACTGTGACATCATCGCCCTCCTTCACGCGCACCTCGCGGATCTGCCCCGGCATTTGCGCGGTCAGATCACCGCTGGCGGACGCCTTGCGCCGACGCGCACTCGTCCCTGTGACCGCATTGAGGGTATACATTTGCCCATCGATCTGGACGAAGCGCTGCTCTCCCGCGCTCGCGGTGTAGGCAAGCGGCGTTTGATCGGTCAGCGCCAGATGCCAACCGCCGCCCTCCTGCAAAGGCCGCAGCGCAAACGGCACCGCCTCGCCATTGATATGCGCCACCTGTGATCCATCGGCGCGGCGTTCCAGGCGAATCGTGTAGGTCTGGCCGTTGTACTCATATTGATACTGCATAGATCACCTCAGTTTTGGATAGCCTATTATTGCCCCAATCGAAAGCCATCCAACTGCGCCCAGGGGTTATAGGCATCGCTCTCGGCAGCAGGCCCCTGCACCGATGATGATGCCGTTTGCGTTTCGCTCAGGGCCGCGGCAATCAGGGCGGCAAAGGGCACATCAGGCAGCGGCGGCGTCAGGTCTTCGAGATGCGTATCGACGAAGCCCGTATCGACCTGTCCCGCCTGGAAGGTGGGATGGGCCAGCAGCGTGAGCAGAAAATCGCGGTTGGTGGTCGGGCCGAGCAAAATCGTCTCGCGCAGCGCCCCGATCATGCGTGTGATCGCGCCCTCGCGGGTGGGATCGTAGACGATGATCTTGGCAATCATCGGATCAAAGTAAATCGTGATCTCGCTGCCGGATTGAATGCCCGTATCGACGCGCACACCCGGCCCCTGCGGAGGCGTGAAGCGCAGCACACGGCCTGTGGCAGGCATAAAATTCTGGCGCGGGTCTTCGGCATACAGGCGGCACTCAATGGCATGGCCGCGCTGCATGAGATCGGCCTGCGTGAAGGGTAGCGCCTCGCCCGCCGCAATGCGAAACTGCAATTTGACAAGATCCAGCCCGGTCACGGCCTCGGTGACAGGATGTTCCACCTGCAAGCGCGTGTTCATCTCCAGAAAGTAGAATTCACCGTTGGGCGTGGCAATAAATTCGACTGTGCCTGCATTGACATAATTCACGGCCCGCGCTGCGGCAACAGCAGCCTGTCCCATCTGGTCGCGCATGGCCGGGGTGAGCAGGGGCGAGGGTGATTCCTCGATGATCTTTTGATGGCGGCGTTGGGCGCTGCATTCGCGCTCAAACAGGTGGACGGTGTGACCGTGCGAATCGGCCAGCACCTGAATTTCGATATGGCGGCCTGACTCGATATAGCGTTCGAGGAAGACACGCGCATCATTGAAAGCGTGCTGCGCCTCACGCTGCGCCGACTCAATCGCGTCGGGCAAATCCGCCGCCGCATACACCACGCGGATGCCCTTACCGCCGCCGCCGCCCGCCGCCTTCACCATGATCGGGTAGCCAATGCGGGCCGCCTCCTGCACAAACATCGCAATCGTCGCCTCTTCGGATTGGAAGCCGGGGACGACGGGGACGCCTGCCGCCTGCATCAGGGCGCGGGCTTCGGTCTTCACGCCCATGCGACGAATCGCATCCGGTGACGGGCCAATCCACGTCAGGCCCGCGTCGATGACCATCTGGGCGAAGTCTTCATTTTCACTCAGAAAGCCGTAGCCGGGATGGATGCAGTCGCAGCCAGCCTCCTGCGCGATAGCGATCAGCCCCGCCCCATTCAGATAGCTCTGGCGCGGAGCCTGCGTGCCATCGCCCATGCCATAGGCTTCATCGGCAAATTGGGCATGGCGATCAAGGGCATCGGCCTGCGAATAGACCGCCACCGTCTGGATGCCCAGTTCGCGGCAGGCGCGCATAATCCGAATAGCAATCTCACCGCGATTTGCCACCAAACATTTTTTAAGCATCTGTTTTGTCTGTCCCTGAAAAGAAAATCATTTTAACCACAGAGGACGCGGAGAACACAGAGAAAACTCTGCGTGGAGTAATGATGTTTGGGCAAAATACCGACGCATTTAATACCAGCGCTTGAAAATCCACAGTTAAATTGTCGATTCTTTCTCTATTTTACGCAACATTTCTTATGATAAAGTCATAATAAGGTAGAGGCTAGAAGGTACTTAAATGACATACAAAATGGCGTGGGTTGTCCCTGGTCGCGTGATCGAAATAAGCTTTGGCGTGCAATCTAATGATGCCGTTTTCGTGGCAATGGACAACGAACTCGTGGCGGCCCTTGATACGGCGGCCCAGCCTGTTCACGTCATCGTCGATACGCGGAGTGTGACGATGCATCCCAGCGCTCAAACGGCGCTGACGCGCAAGTTTTATAAGCATCCGCTTATGGGCAGTTTGGTTGTGGTGGGCCTGATGGCAAATCCTATAATGCACTTCCTAGCGAGTCTCGTGGCGAAAAGTATGGGCATCAAGATCAAAGATTGCTCAACACCCGAAGAAGCACGTGCGTATCTCGCTTCGATGGAGAACGTGTAGATCGCTGGACACGATCAGGGGGTTATCCCATATCAACTTTTATTGAGGTGAGGTAGGGGCGCAGCACGCTGCGCCCCTACAACCCCAACCCCACCATAGACATAGATAGGTTAATTCACCAAAATCATGTCCTGGTGATCGTGGTACTCTCTTGCACCCTACGAATTGTAATTCACCCCAAACACCGCGGTCAGCACCTCCGCCAATTGATTGCGATCCGGAATCCTCATGCCGTTATAGGTGTAGGTATTCGTGTCATCCAGCGCCCCGGTCACAAGTCCATCGGCATCGAGCAGCAGCATTTGCCCGCCGATTGTCACCGCCAGATCAAGCGGGATGTTGGTGTAGAGATGGCCTTGCAGCGAGGCAACCAGTGATGGAGCCTGCCCCAACAGACTGCCGGTGATATCGGGCTGTGACAGGCGCTGACGAATGGCGGCCAGCACCTGCATCTGGCGTTCACCGCGCTGATAATCGCTGTCCTGGTGGCGCGTGCGAGCATAGCGCAGGGCGTCATAGCCGTTCAGATGGTTTGCGCCAGCCTTGAGATACAGCGGATCAAAATGATAGTTCATATCGGGGAATTGATTGTCGTAGATGTTGTACGGCACATCCACATCGACGCCACCCAGCGCATCAACAATCGTGATGAAGGCATCAAAATCAAACGCCGCATACGCATCGATATACAGGCCGAGATTGGCTTGCAGCGTCTCCATCGCAAAGCGCGGGCCATCGCCAGGCTGCATGGCTTCGCCCAGGACGAGCAGCGTGTTGACGCGCACCAGTTCGCCATTATCGGCGCGGGCGAAGAACAGATCGCGGGCGATGCTGAGGACGCCGACACGCCTGGCAATCGGATCAAAACGAATGATGAGCATGGTATCGGCCCGCACATCATTGAGATACGTCAGGTCGCCATCATCGGGGCGGCGATCCACACCCATGAGCAGCAGCGTAAACGGGCGGCTGCCATCCCAGGTGGCGGGCGTCAGCGGCGAGACATCGGTCTGGGCCGCTGCGGGCCGCACAAACAGACCGATCCCCAATAAGATCATGGCGAAAAGATAAGCACGCATCGGGTCACTCCTCAATTACAGATGACACATCTCTTATTGAGTATAGACCCGTTTGGAAAGGCAAGCGTTCCCGCTGTCGTCGCATTGGGTAGGTATACAGAACAGCATGGTTGTGTCTATACCCATTCAATTTGAGGTGGGATTGGCGTAGGGGCGCGATGCATCGCGCCCCTACAAAGGCGCTGTGACCTGTTGCGAACCCATTACCTGATGCAAAAGTAATCACTCACCTACCCGTAAGGATCGTGGGTTTGTAGGGGCAGGATGCATCCTGCCCCCAATGACAAATATCCTTCAAATCAATCAGGGCGCGATGCATCGCGCCCCTACAAAGGCGCTGTGACCTGTTGCGAACCCATTACCTGATGCAAAAATCGATCACCACATTATCGTGTACACCTACCCCACATTGGTTTACGGTTGGACCATCTCCACATACCCTTCGCCCACACCGACCAGCGCATAAACGAGGGTGTACTGGCCCGCGCTGTACGTGCCGACATAGTAGGCGGTCACGGCGGCGGTGCGGTTGGCCTGGGTGGTGCTCTGGCCGATGAAGCTGTAGCCGCTGGTTGAAGAGGTGGAGGCCGTGAGAGAAATGCTGTTCAGTGCCGGGAAGGTTTGGCGCACAAGCGAAAGGGCGGTACTGGCGTCAGAGACAACGCCATTGGTATAGGTTCCATACACGCCCAGGCCGCCCTCTTGCAGCACGAACTGTATCTGGCCCTGTGTGGTGCTGCACGAAGTACCGCTGCATGTGCCTGTATACAGCGCCGCCACCCCATCCTGATACAAACCGCCGTATACCACATCGACTGACGCCAGCGCTGCTTCAACGAGCGCCTGCACATCATCAGGCAGTGCCGCGATGAGAGTTGAGAGTTGCGTCCCATCCACGCTGCTGAGATCGCCCTCAGCGGCATAGATCATGCCAGGCGATATGCCCAGATATTGGCCCGCGAAACTCGTCAACACTGCCGCAGCATCAGACGACGACGACGGAAGCTTATCGGAGATGGAAATATCGTAGGTGTCTTGCAAATACTGTGAGAAATCATCCAACGACTGCGGCGGTGTCATCGTCACATTTACCCCCGGCGTGAAGCCTGCGGGGACGCCTGTCATATTGGGCAGCGTGCGCGTGCCTGTGACAGCGGGGAGGCCAGAGGGTGTTTCGGTGAGACCGGGCAGCGTGCGCGTGCCTGTGGCGCGTGGAAAAGCGCGTGTCGCCCCACCCTGCGGCGCGGCTGGCGTGCCACTCGGACGCGATTGGGAGCTGGTCAAAGCTTGCGTTGGCACGACGGGGATTGCGGCTGTGGCCCGTCCGCTGCCACCACCCGCAGGCGTAGGCCGCGGCTGGCGTCCGCCCGGCTGTGCCAGCGAAGACCCAACAGCGAAAGTCAATCCGAGGAGCACAACCACACTCGTAATCCGAATCTGCATCCCATTCACGATCATTTTTATGTCCTAATGTTAGAGATCAAGCCCGTCTCCATTCTACGGCATTCGATAGTCTTTCCCAACACTGATTGTTACGAAGACAAGCACATCACGCGCCTGCTTCACTGCGCCAAAACTTGTGGGTTTCTCTTTTCGCCACACGCCTTCTATACTACAGACATATCATCCGCTCGTTTTGAGAGAGTCTTCATGCCCTATCGCCCTCGTATGCTGCGCCTGTTCTGGCCGATTCTGCTGTTGTGTCTGCTGTTGATTCCTCTCAGGGCGCAGGATCAGGCCGCGCTGTATGTGCTGCCCCAGGCAACGACAGCCGTGATCGCCAGCACCAGTCTGGTGACGCTGCCCAATGGCCGCGCTGCCGTCACCAATGCCGCCTCAGATAGCGTATCGCTGCTCGATCTGGTCAAAAATGCGCTCGTCCTGGAAATCCCTGTCGGCGATGATCCGCGCAGTGTGGCGGTGACGCCAGACAATACGCGCCTGATCGTGGCGAATCGTGGGGCGGGCAGCCTCAGCCTCATCGCCCTGAACAGCAGCACCGTTGAAGCCACCTATCCCGTTGGCGCACTGCCGATGAGCGTTGTCGCCACCAATGACACCGCCTATGTCGCGCTGCATGGCACGAGCGAAATTGTGGCCGTTGCGCTGGCAACGGGCGAGATCACGGCCCATATCCCCACGCTGCCCTTTCCGACAGGCTTGGCGCTGTGGGGCAACCTGCTGTACGTGACGCATTTTGAGGTGGGCGCAGTCAGCATGATTTTTTTGCCGACGCAGCAGGTTGTGCAAACCCTGTCATTGGGCGGCGGCACATCGCGGGTGGCGGGCATCGAGATTGATCCGCGTGCAAAAGTGGCCTATGTGCCGCATATGCGCCTGAACACTGCGCCTGAGACGCCGTTTGATGGACGGGCGCGGCCGCTCGTCGCCGTGATCGATCTGGCGACTTTTGCCCTGCTGACGGAACGCCGCCTTGATCTTGATCTGCTGGATCGACCTGTGAGCCTGCCGTATGCCATCAAGCTTGATGCCAGCCGCAAAAATCTGTATATCGCCCACGCAGGCAGCGCCGATGTGAGCGTCATCGATGTCACGACCAATGCCCTGGTTGGCTTCTTTGCGACAGGCGTCAGTCCGCGTGCGATTGCTTTCAGCCGCGATGGGCAGAACGTGTATACGCATGATGTTGTCGATCAAACCGTGACCATCACGCCGACGCGCTTTCT
>DAOTUR010000510.1:0-5857 GCA_034436915.1 Anaerolineae bacterium | reverse complement strand
CCATGCGCCAGCAGGAGAGCAACCGCGCTCAGTCCGGCGAGATGTCGCCCACTGTCCTGGCACAGCTTCAGCAGCATATCACCTTCCTTGACACCCAGATCAAGCAGATTAAAGACCAGCTCGACCAGCACTTCGACCAGCATCCCGACCTCAAACGTCAGCGCGATTTGCTCACCACCATTCCCGGCATCGCTGACCAGACCGCTGGACGCTTGCTAGGCGAGTTGTCTGAGATGCGCGCCTTCCACTCCGCCCGCCAGGTCGCCGCCTTTGTCGGGGTGACCCCACGACAGCGTTGCTCTGGCAGTTCCGTTCGCGGCCCCTCTCGTATTACTAAGGCTTTTCCAAAGAAATAGCTGTTCCCATTCAGAGAGGGGCAATACGAACAAACCATTTTTGAATCGTCGTCCGTGATTATCTTGTGGCTTGTCCTTTTATTCTACATCGTCTTGGTCTCTGTTTTAATCTGGAAAAGCCTAAGCAGGGCAATCCCGCCTTGCGCGCCGCCTTGTATATGCCGGCCCTGGCCGCCAAACGCTATAACCCGATCCTCAAAGCCTGTGCCCAACGTCTCCACGAGCGTGGGCACAGTAAGCGCAGCATCGTCGTCGCGGTCATGCACAAATTGCTGCATCTGGCCTTTGGTGTTCTCAAGTCCGGCCAGCCTTTTGATCCTCATTATTTGGAAAACAGGCGGGCAATTGCTTGACTTTTAACACGGTATCTACAGGGTGATGATTTCGTGGTTAAAGCGAGTCTCAGTTGAATATGACAGAGAAACAACCACAAAATTGAGACTTGCACCATTTGTTACATGCTGATTGCCTTCAAAATATCCTGCAAGCGCTCGCCAAGCGCATGGCGTTCGGCAGGCGTCATGCGCTCCAGATCGCGGCGCAGCGTGTCGAGATCGCGCAGCCATTTTTCATATTTGCGGACACGCCCCTGGATCGTGCGCGTGCTCGGCGTGCGCGGCAGCAAATCCGGGCTGCCCGCCGCATAATAGCGCTGTGCAACGGCGGCATCCTCCGCCAGCGCGATCATCTCTTCATCGGTCATCGCTCTGCTGAAAAGATTCTTTTGAATCCAGCTTTCACTCCAATTGAGATCATCGGCCATGACCCAGATGAGATTGGGCAACCGCAGCAAGCGCCGATACTGGCGGATATGCACTGCCGTTCGCAGATTTGTCGCATTCAGCAGCAAATCGCGCTGCTGGCCCGGCACAGGATAGCGCACGCCATCCGCGACCTGGGCATAAAACTCCTGCTCCGTCTCAAATGTGTGAATCGCATCAAAGGCGGCCCCGTTCGCCAGATACAGATCCATCACCAGCAGCGCCAACTGCCGCGCCCGCGCAATCGCGGTGAGATCGCTGGCGGCATTATCGCTGGCCTGCCGCCACAGATTGATCGCGTCAACGGTGCGGGCGGGAATCGTCGCCCACAGCTCATGCTCATCGGGATAGGCCCAGTGCAGCAGATGCATCGCCAGCCAGCGCCGTTCGCCCGATTCAATCGTGAGCAGGCCGTTGCGCTGGGCCACCGTAATCGGATGCTGAAACCCCTCACGTCGTATTTGCGCGGCCAGGGCGATAATCGGCAAAAGCGCCTGCTCACGCGGGCCGCTGCTGTCCGCTGCTGCCGAAGTATCCATCAGGGCGAGTTGCAGATCATACGGCTGCTGGCGCTCATCGGCAATTTCGCGCTCCCACTGATTGAACAGATAGGCCAGCGCGTCCGTATCGGGTCGCCCAATCCAATACGGACGCAGCAGGGCGGGGATCGCACGGCGCGGCTGGAGCGGATCGGGGTGCAGCGCTTCCAGCGGAATCAACGTCACGGGTGCTGATGAGTCTTCGCGCACAAGCGATGGCACTTCGGGCTGTAATGAGATACGACGAGTCGATTTTGTGCGCGGCATCGGCCTTTTCTTTCGCTTATCATGCAAACATATGTTCAGTATACCCGATCATTTTATCGTGTGCATCTTTTTTCGCTGGCGCAATGACGATAATGAGCCTGTATCATACGTCTGATCAAAAATGCTATGTGTCCTGCATGTCGGGCGATGCCCCCACAGAGGAATCCTATGTCTCGTCTTCGCCCGCGCCTGCTGACTCTCGCCAGTCTCATCGCTCTCGTCTTGCTGGCATGGCTGCCATTCTTGCAAGCCGATTTGCCGCGCTCGGCGGATGGGCGGCTGCACTTGTATCGCATCATTGCACTGGATGATGCCTGGACACGCGATGGGCATCTGTATCCGCGTTATGCCTCCAATCTTGTCTATGGCTATGGTGCACCGCTGTTCAACTATTTCCCGCCTGTGGCCTATGTGCCGGGAGCGCTGCTGCATCGCCTGGGCCTGAGCTATACACAGGCCTTTCAGGTCACGATGATGGGGGCGCTGCTGATCGCAGCGATTGGCATGTATGCGCTGGTCTCGTCTACATGGCCGGGCGAGGAGCGTTATCGAGCCTATGCAGGGTTGGGAGGGGCGGCGCTGTATGTCTATTCGCCGTATTTGCTGTTCGATGCGGTGGGGCGCGGTTCGCTGACCGAGGTGGTGGCGCTGGCCGTGCTGCCCTGGGTACTGTGGGCGATGCTACGCATGTCTGGCTACATAGGGGCATCTCATGAGAGGACAAGGCAGGCCTTGTCCCTACAGGTGTGGATTTTTATTGGTCTGCTGGCGCTGTTTATCCCGCTGCATAACGTGGTGACGCTGCACGGTGGCCTGCTCATGATTTTTGTTGGGCTGGCGCTGCTGATGCAGAGTCCGCAGCGAGGCCGCCTGTTCCTGATCTTTCTTGCAGCAGGGATGATGGCGGGTCTGATGAGTGTCTTTTTCCTTGCGCCTGCGCTGCTCGAAGGAAATGCCGTCAAAATTCGCGCTGTAACAGAGGCATTGTCATTCATTGATGTGACACGCACGCTGCGCCCCCTGAGCGATCTCTTTGCGCTGTGGTATACGGCTGATCCGACCAATTTGCAGCCCAACACGCCGATTGTCACCAGTTGGATCGCGTTGCTGCTGTCTGTGCTAGCGCTGTGGTCGCTCAGGCATACAAAGACGGTGCGCCCGCTGATTATCGCATTAACAGGGCTTTTTCTTCTGACGATTCTGCTCATGTGGCAAACACCGCTTGGGGTGTGGCTGTGGCACACGATGCCGCTGCTGGATTACACACAATTTGCCTGGCGCATCATGGGCATTGGCAGTCTGGTGCTGGCATGGTTGGGCGGATGGGTTGGCGCGATTCTCATTGCCAAGCTTGATGTGTGGAGCCAGGGCAGGATGCATCCTGCCCCTACAATGGCGTGGGCTGTGCTGTTGAGTGCGATTCTTCTTTACGGCCTGCCCTGGACGATTGCACGCCATGAATCCATCGCCGCCAACAATATCATTGATATCCAGGCCCACGAGCGAACCAGCGGCGAATTGGCGCTCTCGTCCTATTCCGAGTATTTGCCAACAGGGGTTGAATCGCCGCCTGAACCGAATCGCCTGACAGCGGCCTTTGCCAGCCATCAGCCCGTAGCGCGTTTGCGCGAAAACACAGACATTGTCGTCCAGAGGGCAGACTGGGGCGGCACGAGTGGAAGCATTGCGTTTCAAGCCTCACAGCCGACGACACTTGTGTTTGATTGGCTGTATGTGCCGGGATGGGCCGCGCATTTCACGAATGCAGAGGCTCAATCGCTGCCTCTGACGGTCAAATCGCTCTCGCCACATGGCCTCGTCAGCGTCGAAGTGCCTGCCGGAACCTATACACTTGAGATTGCATGGCACGAAACCCCGCTCGAATCCCTGGCCTCGCTGGTGAGTTTTATCATGTGGGGAGTATGGCTTATCGCAGGGATTATTCTTGTAGGGGCACGATATATCGTGCCCTGGTCTGATAGGCCCCTACAAACCAGTATTGATGGTCCAGGCGAGAGGGCGACCCATGGGTCGCCCCTACATTCGGATCGTGACAGGCTGAGCGAGAGGGCACGATATATCGTGCCCCTACAAACCCTGATTGTGAGCATGGCTATCGTTCTGTTCAAAATCGTCATCATTGATCATCAAACCGACAGCCTGTGGTACAGCGAACGCTATGCTAACGATTCGCGCCCGCCGCTTGCCACCTTTGCCGACCAAATTTTTGTGCGTGAGGCAAATCTTGAAAAAACGACAATTCGCGCAGGAGAAGACGTGCCGATCACGCTCTATTGGCAGGTGGGGCAAACCCCTGTGCGCGATGAGAGCAGCCTGATCGAACTGCGTGACGCCAACGGACAGGTTGTCGCGTCGGGCGGCTCGTTTCAGCCGGGCGGGTTGGCGATGACGCATTGGCAGCCGCAAACCTATGTGATCGAAAATACATCGCTCTCGATTCCGTCAGATGTGCCCCCTGGAGAGTACACGCTGACGCTCGGCCTGTATGATCCTGTGACAAAAGAAGCGCGATCTGTGCTGAATGAGGCGGGCAATCCGCAGGATGTCAAAACGACGCTTGGCACACTTACAGTGGATCGGCCTGTGCAGCCTTTTCAGCCTGTCTCATCAATGCCGATAACAGATGCAATTGCGTTTGCAGGCGTCAAGACGCCTCTGCCGCAAGAGGCAGCGCCAGGGCAAGAATTTGTCTTTGATCCAGCATGGGTCATGGTATCGGCCTCAAAGGAAATGCTGCAAGTGCGGCTGATGTGGACGTCGGAGGGCCATGATCAGCCTCTTGCACGCTCTGCTCCTCTGCCGCTTGTGCCAACATATCCTCTGGATCAGTGGCAGGTGAGGGATGTGTGGCGCGGCGTGCAAACCGTCTTTGTCGCGGGTGGGCTGGACACGGGCGATTACGGCGTCTCGCTTGAATTAGTGAATGCGACAGGCGAAACAGGTGGCCAATCCATCCCATTGGGCCAGATGCATATCACGGCTCCTGAGCGCACCTATGATCTGCCCGATGATCTTGTACAGCAAAAGATCGGGTGGGCAAACGGCCTCACCTTGCAGGGATATACAGGGACTTTGTCAGATTTTACGCTGTATTGGCAGACAGAGCAGCCGATTCAGGCCAACTTACGGCTGTCGGTGCAGATTGTGGATGATGCTGGTCAGATTGTCGCGCAGCAGGACGGTGTACCTGTCGATTGGACGCGGCCTGTGGCAGGGTGGGCGATGGGCGAAGTGATTGCGACTCACTATGCCTTCAATGTGTCCGATGGCGATTACGATGTGCATCTGGTGTGGTATGCGCCAGAAGATGGACACCGGGTGCGCCTGATAGCAGGAGGGGATACGGCGATCCTGAAGATCGATCAATAATTTGAGTTTTGGATAGCACTGCTGCCCTCACCCCAACCCCTTTCCCACTGCGTGGGAAAGGGGCTTTTTGCACTCCACACCCTCCTTACCCCTTGTGGAAGAGGAGAATACGAATCATTCACCTATCCATGCGACAAAAGCCGTTGTAGAGGCGCGATATATCGCGCCCCTACAAAGACGCTTTGGCCCATTAAGAACTCTTGGCGATCAGAAATTACGCTTCCTAATCTGATTTCCTGAACCAAAACGATCACAAAATCGAGACATGCACCATTGATTATATAATCAATGATGCATGTCATAAATTCGAGATGGGGTTGTTGTAGGGGCATGGCGTGTTACATAGGCATTAAGCTAAGGGAAAAAGGAGAGGATAAGGTACCCTAAAGGTGTCTAAGCCATTCAGGAAAATCCCATGTCCTCACTTAAGCAGTATAAGCGACAAAGCGAAGAACTTCAGTTATTTTTGGGCGAGATCGGAGATCATCTGGGACAGACCAGCGGGTTTGTTCAGCGTCAGTCGCCACTAACAGGGAGTAAACTT
>DAOTUR010000509.1:0-5962 GCA_034436915.1 Anaerolineae bacterium | reverse complement strand
GCCGCTGGCAAGCAAGGTGGAGGGGTGCTCAAAGAGCTGTGCGTTCTCATCGTAGATTGCCAGCAGTGCCCGCAGATCATGGGCGTTGTAGGCGTCCAATTGTCTCTGGACAACCATTTGCGGCGTGAGTGATCCCGACATAATATCTTGCCTCCTGCATGAAGTGAATCAACCTTGCGCCTTATCGTACACAAGGGTGTCCGTTTCTTCAGGAGGATAATCCCTCATCCTTCAGTGAATGTCCCCATGAACGACAATCTGAAAGGGTTCAGTGGTTGTTAACTTTCGTTAAACGCCTGTTGATACAACCCTCCATAGACAACAGGAATACAACTTGTTATTCTCAGGGCGCAAGTTTACAGGCACATTGGGAGCTTCGCGTATGATGACTCAACACACCCGCTGGACACGTCAATTAATGGTCGGCGCAAGCCTGCTGCTGGCCGCCGTTGCTTCGCTGCATGTCGTGGCGCAGGATAAGACAGTCGTCGATTTCTACTATCCGAGTGCTGTCGATGGCCCCATCAACCAGACAATCGAACGTTATGCCACACAGTTTGAAGCGCTTCATCCTGAGATTGACATCAATCCGGTGTATGGCGGTTCCTACACCCAGAACCGCGACACCATCCGCAACGAAATTGCCTCCGGCGATCTGGTCGTAGATGTGGCCGTGATGCTGGCGACGGATCTCTACAGCTTCGTTGAAGACGAATCGATTGTTCCGGCACAGCAGTTCATTGACAAAATGGACAACAAAGATAAATTTGTCGAGAATTTCTTCCCGGTTCTGCTGGCAAATGGACAGGATTCAGAGGGCAACATCTGGGCGATCCCCTTCCAGCGCAGCACCCCGATTCTGTATTACAATGCCGATCTGCTCAAGGAGCAGGGCATCGAAGTGCCGCGCAACAGCGAAGAGCTGCTGGCCGCCGCGCAAAAATTGAACACCAAAGATCGTGCGGGCTTCCTGCTGCCGGTTGCGGGCGGCTTCCCGATCTGGATGTATCAGAGCTTTGCCGCCGCCAACGGCCAGCCCCTGGTCGACAAAGATCCGTCTGTGGTGCATTTCAACACACCGGAAACACTGACTGCCGTTGAATTCATCACCAAGCTGGGCATGACCACCGATCAGGGCGGTTACGGCGTCGGGCCGATGGGCGGCAGCGTGTGGGGCGATACCCCGGCAGCCTTCACCAGCGGCAAGGCCGCCATGATCTATCACACGACGGGCAGCCTGTCCAACATCCTCAAGAACGCCACCTTCACCGTTGGCGTGGCAAATCTGCCCAGCGGCGCAGCGACAGCCGATGGCACAGGCTACGGCACACCCACAGGCGGCGGCAACCTCTACATCTTCGCCAATGACGATCAAAAGGTGCAGGACGCGGCGTGGCTGTGGGTGGAGTATCTTGCCTCGGATGAAATTCAGTCCGACTGGGGCGCAACCACTGGTTACATCGCCGCGACCCAGGGTGCATGGGAGATCGATCCCCTCAAGCCACTGGCAGAAAAGAATCCGCAGTATGTGGTGGCGCGGGATCAGTTGAAGGTGGCCGTCAAGGAATTTGACGCTTATCGCTCCATCGACATCCAGAACATCATCAACACCACCCTGAGCGGCATTTTCTCCGGCGCAACCTCGCTGACGGATGCCCCGAAGGCCCTGGAAGACGCGCAGACACAGATTGACGCGCTCCTGGTCGAGTACAAGCCCGTCAAAGCCAAGTAAGGCGCTGGCAGGTTAAAAGAAGGGCGCAGCACGCTGCGCCTCTACACCCAATATGAACGTTGTAGGGGTGCGAAGCACTCGCGCCTCTGCACTATCCGATGACATCGATATTACACCTATGACTGCCTCTGCCGCTCTGCCCTGGCCTGCTCGTCTCTGGCGCTTTGTCTTTCCCTATGTGCTGATCGCGCCGACATTCGTGTTTGTCGTGCTGTTCACGCTGTATCCCGCCGTCAAGACAGTGCAGGACAGCTTTTATCAGCCCGCCCGCAAAGCCTCTGAGCCTGCGGTGTATGTCGGGCTGCAAAATTATGTCGATCTGTTTAATCCGACTCATTATTTAGGCAGCCGCTTCACCCGTGTCCTCATCAATACGTTGGTCTTTGCCTTTGCGACGGTGCTGTTCAGCGTGCCGCTGGCGCTGCTGATGGCGCTGCTGCTCAATCGCAAGATGCACGGATTGGGCTTCTGGCGCTTCAGCGTCTTTTATCCGTCGCTGCTGCCGATGCTCGGCGCGGCCGGTTTGTGGGCCTTCCTCTTTTCCAATCAAATCGGTTTGATCAATACGGTGCTGCGCGGCTTTGGTCTGACCGATGTGAACTGGCTGGGCGACCCGAACACGATTCTGGCATCGATTGTGCTGGTGAACGTGTGGAAGCAAAGCGGCTATTTTATGCTGTTTTATCTGGCGGGCTTGCAAAATATCCCCCGCGATTTATACGAAGCAGCAGAGCTGGATGGAGCATCATTGTGGCAGCAGTTTCGCTCGCTCACGCTGCCCCTGCTGCGCCGCACAACGCTGTTTGTGCTCGTGATCGCCCTGACATTTGCCTTTCAAACCGTCGAGCAGCTTCAAGCGCTGAATCAGGGCAACCCGGCAGATCGCGGCAATCTGATGCTGTACTTCATCTATCAAAATATTCAAGAGCGGCGCAACTGGGGCTACATCAACGCGATGACGGTGATTCTGGTCGGCATTCTGCTCATCTTCACCGTGACCAATCTGGTGGTGTTTGAGCGCCGTGACATTGATTAAATCGGGGTGCTCTCAAATGAAGAAGGTGTCACATGGATGAACGACGCATCTGGCAGCGGGTAGGCGATGCAGTCATGATTGTGATCGGGCTGGTATGGCTGGCCCCGCTGGTCTTCGCCCTGCTCATGAGCGTTCGCCCGGCTGAGGAGCCTGTCAGCACAGGCAATATCTTCTTTGGCAGCACCGTCACGCTAGACAATTATGATGCGGCCCTGCATGTGGCTCCCTGGGGAATGCACCTGCTCAACAGCGTGATTTTTGCAGCGGGCGTCCTGGTAGTGCAGTTGGTCACGGTCACATTGGCAGGCTATGCCTTTGCGCGGCTCACATTTCCGGGCCGCAATCTGCTGTTGATGGTCATGCTGCTGCAAATTATGATTCCCGTCGGTGTGCTGCTGGTGCAAAATTTCTCCACCATTCGCGCTCTCGATTTGTTCGATACACAATGGGCACTCATGCTGCCGTATTGGGGATCGGCCTTCGGCGTGCTGCTGCTGCGCCAGACCTTCCGCGAAGTGCCGTATGAATTGGAAGAGGCGGCCCGCATTGACGGGGCCAATTGGGGACAGGTCATGTGGAATGTGTATATCCCGCTGTCGATCCCGGCCTATGTCTCGTTTGCGATTGTATCGATCAGCAGTCATTGGAATGAGTTTTTGTGGCCGTTCATCGTCACGCGCAGCGAAAACATCCGCCCGCTGACGGTAGGCCTGAACAAGCTGTTCAACACGTCGGATGCCGGGGCCAATTATGGGCAGTTGATGGCCGGGACGCTGATTGCGATTGCGCCGCTGTTCGTGCTGTTTTTGATCTTTCAGCGCCGCTTTATCGAGAGTTTTGCCACGAGTGGGATGAAATAAGGCGTATTTGTAGGGACATGGCAGGCTGTGTCCTAAATTGTTTTTCAGACGGGCGACTCATGAGTCGCCCCTACACCCGCCGCGAATTTTGTGACAGATGGAGCGGGGTTTTTAACCCCGCAACCAGAGAGGCAGGGGTTTTCAACCCCTGATCTTTTGACAGATCAGTTATCACGGTCATCATGCGGGGTAATCATATCTTCAAGCCACCCCGGATTGACGCCGAGAAATTCCGCTTCTACCGTCTCGCATAGATCGTTGAGCAGCGTCAGCAGATCATCCTCATCGCCCGCCAGCGCCCATTCCTTCACCCGATCCTACACATCGGTATCGAGGGCCGCCGCCACCAGCAGCCAGCGAAAATTCGGCATTCTCTCGTAAAGGGAGAGATATTTTTCAGGGATATCAGCCTGCGCCGCGTAAATACTGATCGTGACCGGACGATCACACAGATGCTGAGTAAACACAAATGATGCCATCGCTCTTCCTTGAAGTTCATGTGCTCAATATACCGCCACGCCCTGACCCACTACCGTCTCATCAAAATATCCGCAGACACTTCAAACACCTGTTATTCCCTTGCGTTTGGCGGTCTGGTAGCGTCAGTATAAGCCCGAATATTTTGAGGATTTGTAAGGATTTGTGATCTGCGAAACGTTTTACACTGTTTATACGCCGCCGATCATACGCCCCAGATGATCCACCGTCATATGCGACGGATCATCCACGAGGCGCAGATGGCCCGCATAACACACGATGATGCGGTCACTGTAGGCGATCAATTCGTCCAACTCGGCAGAACTGAAGACGAGCGCCGCACCCTGGGCAAGACGCGCTTGAAGCTGCGCCCAGATCCAGGCGGCGCTGTCCACGTCCAGGCCGCGTGTGGGATGTTCCAGCAGCATCACCTGCGGCGCATCCGGCAGCATCGCCATGAGCACGCGCTGTTGATTGCCGCCGCTGAGATGGGCAATATCGCTCTCCGGCCTGCCTTTGACCTGATAATGCGTCAGCCGATCCGCTGCCCATGAACGCACGGCGTCCCAGCCAATACGCCAATGTGAATCGCGCACCAGTGCAAAATGCTCCACGAGCGTCAAGCCCGCGATCAGACCTTCTTCGATGCGCCCGGCGGCCCCAAACACCACGCCATTCTGCCGCCAGACGTGATGCGGCTGGCCCTGCAAATCGGCTGTGCCGACATGAATGCGCCCGCCTTTGAGCGGCACAAGCGCGGCGGCAGCCCGCAAGAGGAGTTCCTGTCCGCTGCCATCCAGCCCGGCCAGCCCGATGACCTCGCCAGCTCGTATGTCCAGCGAGAACGGCCCCATCTGCAAGCGCCCATCCCCAAGCACAATCTTGTCCATCTGCATCACACGCGGAGCCTGCTCAAAGGAATGGCGTTCACGCTCAATCGAGGGTGTGGCCTGCCCAAACATGAGCGTCACCAGTTCATCGCGGGTGGCCGGCAGCGTCTTGGTGCCGACAAGCTGCCCCGCCCGCAGCACCATCACTTCATGGCACAGTGACAGCACATCTTCCAGCTTGTGCGACACCAGGAGAATCGTCACATTCTCCTGCGCGAGGCGGCGCAGCGTGGCAAACAGCATATCCTTCTGGTCGCCGCTGATGCCTGTCGTTGGCTCGTCCAGAATCAGCGTCCGCACGCCGAGCGCGAGAAGGCGCACCATCTCCATCTGCTGGCGCTGCGCGATGGACAGATCGCTCACAGACGTCTCCGGTGGCAGGGAAAAGCCAAACTGCCGCGATAGATCGGTCAATTGTTGCAGCGGCGCTTTTTGGGCTGCCGCTGTCGTCTGACCATACATAAAATTTTCGATCACGGTGAACGCGCCCACATCCAGCGGGTCTTGCTGGAGCATCCCGATGCCATGCGCCAGCGCCGCCTGCGGGCCGTGATAGTCAACGTGGGTTCCATCGAGCCAGATTTCGCCGCTGTCCGCAGGCTGGTAGCCGGAAAGAATTTTCATCAGCGTCGATTTGCCCGCACCATTCTCGCCCAGGATGCCCACAATGCGCCCCGACTCAATGGTATGGGTGATATCTCGATTGGCCCGCACAGCACCGAAGGTTTTGCTGATGTGGCGAAGTTCAATATGCATATGTCGATAGCCCTGAGAACAATGTTGAGAACGAAAGAGGCGATTTTAGATCATGACAATCAGCTCATTTTAGGCTTTTCATCAGCCTTTTGATGTAACTACTCAGGCTGGTTTTTATGGTACAAATTAATTCATCGTCAATATACCAACCGTCAAATTAAACAGAATAGTTGAGAAATATCTCAACTTGGAAAAATCCCAACTCTGTGTA
>DAOTUR010000508.1:0-4143 GCA_034436915.1 Anaerolineae bacterium | reverse complement strand
GAGCCACACCTTTTAATTAAGGCGGAGATGGAAAAAGAGATGATTTTAATTATCGAATTTGAGATTAGAGTTCAATTTCGCTTTCGAGCATCTCTTTTTCTTCATTCAATCTCATGCGTTAGCCCTTCCCCAACCCCTCTCCCACTGCGCGGTAGAGGGGCTTTTTGGCTCCTCCTCGCCCCTTGTGGGAGAGGAGGCCGGGTGGTGAGGGGTGGTCTTGTAGAGCTATCCAAAACTCAGGTTATTGAGAGAGGGTTATTCCAATTCGCCCTTGACCAGATTCAGCAAGTTGCGCCGATCTCCTTCGCTCTTGTTGATAATCTGGCGAATGTTGGCTCCCAATGTCGCCCGCTCCTCCGTCGTGAACTCGCGGGCCGAATAGATGATGACAGGGATTTCGCGTAAATTGAGATCGCCTTGCAACGCTTCGATGACCGCTTCACCATTCATATCCGGCAGCAGCCAATCGAGCACAATTAGATCAGGATGAAAGTTGTAAATGGCCTTCAATCCATCGCGTCCACTGGTGGCCTCGATGACGGTATACGCGCCTTCTCCCTGTAAGATTCGCTTCGCCAGACGCAAATCGTTCGGATTGTCATCAATCACAACCAGCGTATGGCCTGCACTTTCGGGATCAGGCTCTGAATCTTGCGTCATAGAGCGCGGCGCATCTGTATCAGAGGTTTTTGTGGGCAGCACCTCGACGGACTCATGCCCCAGCAGATCAACCACCTGCTGCACGAGGCCGTGTGTATCGAAGCCGCCCTTCTGGTAGATGCCCGCCGAATGCCGCTCCAGCAGCCGCCGATCTTCAGTTGTGAGCGATTTCGCGCTCAACACAATCACGGGAATATGGGCAATATCGGGCTGCGACTTGAGCCATTCCAGCACACCAAAACCGTCGAGATTGGGCATCGTCAGATCAGTGATGATGAGATCGGGCTGACGTTCCCGGATGACGGTGAGCGCCTCCTGTCCATCTTTAGCCTCGTAGATGCGATAGCGGCGGCGGCTTTGCAGCAGGCGGCGGATCAAGCGGCGATCATTGGGATTGTCATCAATGATGACGATGGTCGTGACCTGCTCATCAAGATTTTTGAGCGCCGCGCCCAGACCTTCATGCTGCGGCACAGAATCAGGCTGCACCTGCAAATCCAGGATGTAACGCTCAAACTGGTCGCCCAGGATATGACTCTCAGCCGTGAACGTATGGCCGCTAGCATTGATGACAACCCGTTCCCCCTCGCCAATCGTGCCATCCTGCAACAATCGCTCCAATCCAGCGAAGGCCACCGCCGTTGCAGGCTCAACGCTCATGCCGCCTCGGCTGGCAATGCGGCGCATGGCCGTAAATGTCTCGCCATCCGGGATCGCCAGCATTGTGCCGCCGCTGGTGAGGATCGCCTGCCGCAAGAATTTATAGGCCGGGCCGGGATCGCCTGTCGCAAGCACTGTAATCAGGGTTTGCGGTACGACGGGTGTGGCCGTCTCCTGATTGGCATGGAACGCCTGCACCATCGGCGAACAGCCCGCCGCCTGCACAATCGCCAGCTTGGGGATGCGATCTGTCAGGCCCATGTGATACAACTCGCTGAATCCCTTCCACACGCCCAACGGCCCGATGCCTCCACTGACCGCCTGCACATACCAATCGGGTGCGATGAAGGGCGCAGTCCCCTCGTGTGTGCCGATCTGCTCGGCGATTTCGTAGGCGAGAGTCTTCATGCTCTCTTTGCCCGGCACAGAGCGTGCGCCACGATCAAAATACAGGCCCTTGCGCTGTGCGAACTCTGCCGCCACCTTTTTTGTCTCGTCGTATGTGCCAGAGACTTTGACGACCTCGCAGCCATACAGGGCCGCCTCACGCATTTTGTCATTAGGCACAAGGCTGGTCAGAAACAGCCACAGCTTGATGCCTGCACGGGCGCAGTAGGCGGCATAGGCGACAGCCGCATTGCCTGTACTCGCCAGCACACACTCGTTGATGCCGCGCTGCTTCATCGCCTGCACCGAGAGCGCCGCCTGCCGATCTTTGAAGGAGTTGGTCGGATTGGCGCGTTCATCTTTGACGTAGATCGGCGTGTGATTGTAAAGCCTCTCATAGGGATACAGACGGGTGAGCGGTGTAAATCCTTCGGAGAGACTCAATTCCGGGTACAGACGTTCAATCGGCAGGAGTTCAGCATAGCGCCACAGCGTCGTTTCGCGGCCCAGAAGCCCATGCTGCCACTGCTGCGCGATAGTGTCGTAGTCGTAGCGGGCATCCAACCAGACGCCGCCACACGACGGACAGGCATTGATCCAGATATCATCTGCGGGCATGACATAATCACATTGCAGACAGACAATCGAGTGAAGATAGGTCATGCGGTATCCTTTACGGGAGAATATAGGGGCATTGACTAGAGTGCCCTCTCCCCGCCTCGCCCCTTGTGGGAGAGGCGGCCGGGTGGTGAGGGGTGATCAGCAGCGCTGTCCAAACCCAGATTGTATTAACACAGGGGTGATCTCATCAATCACCCCTGCAAGTCAACTAAATGGTTATTTCTCCATAAAATGTTCGCCTGGGGACACTGGGTTTTAACCCGGTGGGGAAAGGCGTCCTTCCTTTCTAATAGCTGTAGCCGTCCGAGTGGTGAAGCGTCTTGAGGCGCTTGGGATGCACGTCAAATCCGTTTAAACCGAATGATGGCCGATTGTGGATCGCCACCCGCCCTACATGCGTGGCGGCGTGTTTACCCGCTGGCACAATCGCTTTAACCAAGTCGCCTGTTTTGAAATCGTAGGCGCGACTGCTGATCTTGGCCGTCGTGCGCGGGAAGCCGTGTTTATCCGGCAGAGTCATCTGGCGGCGCTGGCGGCCCGTTGCTTTAATCAAAAGAGGACTATGGGTCGCAGAAAGTTTGACCGCGCCGCCACTTTCGCCCACATATGCCGCGTCAATCCAATGGGCTTTAGGATAGCCTTGCCCAAAGCGATTGAACTTTGTGCGCCCGCCTGTCGCCACGTCCACAGGCAGGCCCGTCAATTTGAGCCGATTGAACAGCGCCCAGCGTGTTGCATTGACGGCAGCAGCGTCTTTCAGAGGTTGCTTGGCTTTGGCTTGAACGTCAGGATGCCCAAACTCAGCGGCGGTCTGTGTGCCTTTCTTCTGGTTACATTCGTGGCAGGCGAGAGACAGGTTCGTGACACGATTTGAGCCACCGCGTGTCTTGGGAGTGATATGTTCGATCTCTAGCGGCAAGTCCTTCCGTATCGCTGGCCCGCGATGAGTCAATTCCGCGCCCCAGATCACCCGCTTGCCGCTTTGAAAATCAGCGACCAGCGCGAGTCCCGTTGTCTTGCTGCCGGAATCAATCTTTAACGCGACAGGCTGTGTGTCGCCGCCCTCACGTTCTTTCAAAATGATGGTGAACGGAAAGCGGCGATAGACCGCTGCTTTCCCTGCGTCCAATAGCTCTTTCGCCCGTGCTGGATGGCAGGGCATGAGCGCCTTCTTGTTCTTGTCGATCTCGATCACACGTTGCATCGAAAGTTACCTTTCATATTTCCGCTTGCGCGGATAAAGTTTTCCTCGACAAAGTTATCAAGCGGTTTATGTGTGACGCGCACGGCGTTAGCCCCTCACGCTGTTTAACGCTTCACCGCAGAGTTCGGGACTGGAAGGTCATCCCGAAGTGCCTATGTAACCAATGGTGCATGTCTCGATTTTGCGATCATTTTGCCTCACAAAATCAAATTTTGCGGCTCAGTTTTTGATGGCTAACGGTTCTTAGAGGGCCAAAGCGTCTTTGTAGGGGCGCGATATATCGCACCCCTACGCCAATCCCACCTCAAATTTACGACATGCACCATTGGTTATGTATTCGCTCGTAACGGAGCCCTTGCGGGCTGAGTCTGGTCAACCTGAGCATTGTTCATGCTCGCGGCTTCAGCCGGGGGTCGTTGACTGGTTATCTAACCTCAGTTTTGGGTCGCTCCGTTTGTTGACTCCTCACCTCCCACAAGGGGCGAGGAAAGGAGTGGGTTTGGAGTGAGGGTTTATTCCCGCTGCTGCGCCAGAAATGCCAGCAAGTCAGCGCGAGTGGGCATGGCAGATTGTGCGCCGCGCCGTGTGACCGCCAGCGCCCCCGCTGCCAG
>DAOTUR010000507.1:0-3228 GCA_034436915.1 Anaerolineae bacterium | reverse complement strand
AGAATCTGGTGCGTTACATCCCCCTCAACTGACTTTCCCCTCGCACAAGCGTCGGCGCGGCGATTCTACAGCACAGGCCTCGCATGAAACGGCTGTTGTCTAGGAATTCCCGAATGTCTATTTTAACGCTCGTTTTTTTGGAATAGCTCAAGGTATCTGTTGGCTGGGGAGACACATATCAGAAGGTAATCACACTACGCCGCTAAATCTACTTCGATCCTCTGAAATATACCTTTTCGAGGGGTTATGCAAAAAACCCCTGCTTCTAAGACCTGCAAAAATGGATTCATATTTAAACGACTCTGCCTCATGCTGTCTCATCCTGCCTCAATTATAGCACAATTATTTCTATATAGTGCTCATAAAATTGGTTGTAACTCTAACATGATCTCTAACATGGTAGAATAAAATAAGCGCTGAGAGTGAGGGTGAGACGCCCTTATTTTCTTGCTGTGCATGGAAGATGCTAAACACAGCCCAAGAGTGAGGGGTGTCAGCGCCAGATAAAAAATGACCCGAGCGGAGAGCCGCGTTATACTCATAACATTACTCTCTCGTTCCTGTGAGTTGCGCTGATGCCTATTGACCTGCTTGCTGACATCCTGTCCCGCGCCCGCCAATTGATCTTGCCGCTTGTGGCGAGTGACGATGAGCGCGAAGCCCTGCTGACCGAAGCCTTCTATCTGTACGATCCGCTGCTGTATCGCATTAAGCGTGAGGGTGCGCCCAAGATTTTTGCCGTGATGTGCGTCAAGACGCTGCTGGATCATGGTTGCCTGAGCGACGGTGAACATGCACTGGCCCGCCTGCTGAGTACGGTGCGCTATGACTGCGGCATCGACAAGCACCCGGAAATTGATGATCTGGTGCGGATTACAAACAGCCTGTGTGTTGAGACCAAACCGCCCGCACCATCGCCGTTAATCCCGCCGATGATCCCCGCGCCACCCTCTGCGCCGATCCAGACGCTGGCGACACGCCCGCAAGACCGCTGGGCAACGGTCTTCATCAGCTATTCGCACCGGGACACCGAGTTTGCCCAACGCCTGATCGCGGCGCTGAATGCGGCGGGCCATGCCTGCTGGATTGATACCAGCGAGATCAAGGGTGGTGATGAATGGATCATGACGATTGCCGAGGGCATCAACAACTCGTATGCTTTTGTGCCGATTGTGACGCGCAAAGCGCTGGAAAGCCGCTGGGTGCAGGACGAGATTATCTGGGCGCGGCAGAAGAACAAGCTGATCATCCCGGCCATCGTGGAAGATGTGTTTGGGGAAACGCGCTTTTTCCCGCTGGTGAGCTTCCAGGGAGTGACATTCTTTGGCCGCCCTGAAGCGGAAGCGGCGGTTCAACTGCTGAGTTATCTACCGCGCCCGATGCTGCCGCTGATTGAAAGCGCGGCGACAGACAGAGATGCGAGCGAGGGGGATCTGCCAGAGGAAAGCAGTCCTCCTATCACGATGACCGCGCCGCGCAGCATCCCGCGCACGCTGGAACTGGATTACCTGGAGCGGCTGCGGCTGGAAGAACTGCTGAGTAGCGAAAAGTACACGGCGCTGGGCGGGGTATCGCAGGGCCAGCGCCGGGCCGAGATGCGGGCGGTGTTCGAGCTGATGTCGCTGACGAAACAGCGCGACGAGGCCCACGAGGTCAAACGCTTTGAGGATGCTGTGAGCGAGATACGGCATCTGGGGCGGGCGGTACTGCTGGGAGAGCCGGGCGGTGGCAAGACGACGACGCTGTGGAAGCTGGCAGCGGATCTGGTGACGGATGCACTGAATGACCGCGCCGCGCCGATCCCGCTGTTGATCCGCCTGGGTAAATGGACGGACGAAGCGCAGCCACTCGACGCCTTCATTCAGACGCAAATCGGCGGCCTGGGCGAGTATCTCGCTATCCTGCTGAGCGAGAAGCGGGCCGCTTTGCTGCTGGATGGGCTGAACGAACTGCCCGTCGGCCAGCGCGACAGCAAATATCCGCAGGTGCAGCGTTTTATCCAGCAGAATCCCGCTGTCCTGTCTGTGGGGTCATGCCGCGAACTGGATTACACGCTCGATCTGGGCTTTGACAAAATCACGATCACACCGCTTGATCCGATTCGCATCCGTGAGTTTGTGGGGCGCTACCTGGGGGCGGACAAAGGCGCAGACCTGTTCTGGCGCTTGGCGGGAGAGAAAGCGCAAACGTATCACAGCGACTTCATGCAGAAGATAGGCGCAGCCTATGAGCGCGAGCTCTGGTTGGCGGCTGTCCTGCTCGACGGTGTATTCTGGAAAAAATATGACTGGGATGATAAAGACAAATACAGCGACTGGCCTCACTGGCTGCAAACGCACGATCATTCATCGGGGCTGATGGTGCTGGCGCGTAACCCCTACATGCTGCTGATGCTGACGAGCATTTACGCCGAGACGGGCCACCTGCCCGCCAATCTCGGCCAGTTGTTCCGAACGTTTGTGATGACGCTGCTGAAACGCGAACAGATTGCCACCGAGGAGCAGGAGGGGCTGATGCAGGGGCTGGCGCGGGTGGCGTATGCCATGCAGAGCCAGACGATGGATGAGGGCAGTGCGCTGACGGTGCTGCCACAGGCGGAGGTGCGAGCCATCCTGGGCGAACGTGGTCTGTATTTAGCAGGCAGCACCAGCGTATTGAGTGTGGGCGAGCAGGTGCGCTTCACGCACCAACTGCTGCAAGAATATTTTGCGGCGACGTATATGGATCTGGAGCGGATCGCAGGACGCTTGAAAGCGCACGATCTATGGCCTGCTATCCGCTGGTGGGAGCGGACAAACTGGGAGGCGGCGGCGATTTTGCTGGCCGGGTTGTACAGCAATGATCCAACGCCGATTGTGCTGTGGCTGATGGACGCACAGCCTGAAATCACCGCGCAGTGTATTCTTCGCAGCGGAGCCGCCAGACCAGCCGATGCGACGCTGCTGAGTCTGCGCGAAACATGGCTGCCGCGTCTGACCGAACGTCAGCATGAGCCAGACGCGAAAGCGCGGGCAGCCGTTGGTCGGGCGTTGGCGCAGTTAAGCCTGTCAGATGGCACACCGCTGGATAATCGGCGCGGCATCGGCGTGCTGGCGAATGGCCTGCCCGATATTGACTGGTTGCCGATCCCGGATGATGGCGAGTGGACGTATCAAAATAAGAAACACGCTGGCTTGCCCGCATTTGAGATGTCGAAGTATCCGATCACGTATGCCCAGTATCAAGCCT
>DAOTUR010000506.1:0-5346 GCA_034436915.1 Anaerolineae bacterium | reverse complement strand
CGCTGGACTACAGAAGTAGATGCAGAAGTTATTCGATACTCAATCCTTAGAAGCCGTTTGATAATGCCATTCGTTACAAAAAAATGTATTTTGGCGTAGGGACAGGGCCTGCCCTGTCCATTTTCACGCGATGAACGGACAGGGCAGGCGGACAGGGCAGGCCCTGTCCCTACAAGAACCATCGTGAACATATTAATTTCACCAAGTTACGATTTGATGCAATCGCCCTACCTACAAGGACATTCATTATTCCTCATAATCATTGTGACGAGGTACTATAAGAGCCTTTTTCCTCGCACAGAGAGGAATAAAGGCAGGACTTTCGCTTGGGTAAATCAGAACGGGTCATGATAGATCAAAATCTAAGAATTTGAACCGTTAACAACCGTCTTGAGTAACCCAAGCGAAAGTCCTGAAAGGTATACATTGCCACACCATGCCGCTGGCGTTAGACTGTCCTCACTCTAATTTTCCCTGACAAAGGATCATGTTATGAAATACCGCGATTTAGGGCGCACCGGAATGCGCGTCTCAGAGATTAGCTTTGGCGCGTGGGCGATTGGCGGCTCATGGGGCGATGTGGACGACAGCGAGTCAAAGGCGGCGCTCCATGCCGCGCTCGATGCAGGCATGAACTTCATCGACACCGCCGATGTGTATGGCGATGGGCGCAGCGAACGCCTGATCGCGCAAGTGCTCAAGGAGCGCAAGAGCGAACGAATTTTTGTCGCCACCAAAGCAGGCCGCCGCTTGCCGCAGCAGTCCGTCGAGGGCTACAACCGCGAGAATCTGACAAGCTGGATTGATCGCAGCCTTAAAAATCTCAATGTCGAAACGCTCGATCTGGTGCAGCTCCACTGCCCGCCCTGGGAGGCCTATTATCACCAGGAGATTTTTGGCATTCTGGATGATCTCACGACAGCGGGCAAGATTCGTCACTATGGGGTGAGTGTCGAGAAGATTGAAGAGGCGCTCAAAGCGATTGAATATCCCAATGTGAAGACGGTGCAGATCATCTTCAACATGTTCCGCCTGCGTCCGGCTGATCTGTTCTTTCAGGAGGCCCAGCGGCGGCAGGTCGGCATTCTGGCGCGTGTGCCGCTGGCGAGTGGGATGCTCACGGGCAAGATGACCCGCGACACGCAGTTCGCCGCCGATGATCACCGCCAGTTCAATCGGCAGGGCGAGGCGTTTGATATGGGCGAAACCTTCTCTGGCCTGGATTATGACCTGAGCTTGCAGGCGGTGGAGGAGATTCGGGCGCTCTTGCCCGCAGGCGCAACGATGGCCCAGTTCGCGCTGCGCTGGATTTTGATGTTCCCGGCGGTGACGTGTGCCATCCCCGGCGCAAAGAATCCGCAGCAGGCCCGCGACAATGCCGCCGCGTCTGTACTGCCCGCTCTCACCGCCGCGCAGATGCAGCGTATCCGCGAGATTTACGATCAGTATGCGCGGGCCAACGTGCATCATCGCTGGTAGGACGTCCGGATATGATCAGCATAGAGGGTCTTTAGGAATCTTCTGTGCTGAATCATCAAATCTTTATTGTAAGACCATGCAGTCTGACATAGAATTTAGGGAGGCAACACTGAGTCATATTGGGCGGAGGCCAGACAGCCAGGCGAAGAAGTAGTTATAAGTTTGCAGACAAGATGGGCGCAAGTCGTAATCTCGTTGGATAGCAGCTTCTTCGGAGGGTCGTGATGGCAAGCATCAAAGTATTCTCTCAGTTTGATCGGGCGTACACCTATCATGCTTATGCATTTGATGCTGAGTATATGGAGACGCTCACCGCAGCACTCAATATCTGTGTCCCCCCGAATGCCGTGATGCTTGGAAACGGCGAGGTGTGGGTCTGTTTCGACCAATCTACCCGTGATCGATCATCGTTTTATCTCAAAGCCTCTGAAGCAAAGATGGTCTGTTAGTGGTCGGCATGGGCGCACAGCCTGCGCCCATGTTCATCTGCCTGCGGCTTGCATCCCCTGATTCGCCACATCGCCCCATACAACAATCACAGTTGTGAGTGCCCACAGCGTGCTGTAGGTCAGGGCGCGGCGCTGGCGGCGCTCGGCGGCGTAGAGCACAACAGCAATCTGCAAGCCGACGATGAAGCGCAAAATCCCCAGCGGCTCCCGATACGTCGAAAAAGGCACAAACAGCATCAAGGCGGCGGTTGTCATGAGCAGCCACCACGTCAGCGCTGTCGCTGCCAGCCGCCGATCCTGCCACACGCGCCACAAGGCCCACAGCACAGGCAGCAGCACAAATGGCCCGATGAAGATCATCAGCACCAAAAAGACCTTTGGCCCGCCCTCGGTCAAGATGCGAATCACGCCCATAAACGGAATGATCTCAAACGAGGTGGCCTTTGCGCCGCCGCTGCCTGCGCCCCACACGCCAAACTGCGTATACAGGATGATTTGCCATGCGAGGAAGGGGGCCAGCGCGACAAGCCCGCCCGCAATGCCCTGTCGCCACTGGCCGCGAAAAAGCTGATACAGACCCACCGCCGCAGGAATGATGAGCGTCGTCTCTTTGGCGAGGGCGGCCAGCGCAAACAGGCCAGCAGCTTTGGCCCACTGCTCACGATGGCACAGCAGCAGCCCGCCAATCACCAGGGCATAGGCAAGCGGCTCTGTTGTATTTAATCGCGCTGCGGCCAACATGCCGAGCGAGGCCACAATCCCGATCACAGACCAGCGGCTGACGCGCCGTGTCATCAGCATCTGTTCCAGCGCCCATGTCCCCGCGCCCAATGCAATGACATTGATGGCAAACAGCGCCAGCGGCAGTACATCGGGCCATGCGGCAAACGGGCGGGCCAGGGCGGGCAGCAAAATCCGCTGCATCCGATAGGCGGGGAGATCAATCAACGGGGCCGCTTGCCAGCCGTAGCGGGCGATATTGTAGGTGAACTGCCCATCATAGCCCTCCTCGCTGTAGAGCCGATTCGCAAATTCAGGCGCGGCAAATTCGCGGCCCGGCGTCACCAGGGCAGCGCTATCCCCATAGCGCCCGATGACGAACAGCCCATACAAAAGCGCCATAATCGGAAGCACAATCCAGGGGACGAACAGGCGGTTGAACATTTACGATCCTTATGTGATAACGTAAGGGTTTGGCGTGCCAAACCCACAAAATGCATTTGATCTATGAATAATCATGCCATCGTCATTATACAAGGCAAGGATCATCCGTTGAAAACAGAGACACGCATGATACGCTCCCGCCCGCAAATGTTGATACGCCTCGTCCTGCTGGCGCTGTGGCTGGAGCTGTCACTGCTTGGAGCGACCTTCAACGGCATTCTGCTGCCGAGCTTTCAGCCGCTCACGCTTACGCTGCTGGCGGGTGGGGTGGCGGCGTGGCTGATCTGGCATGTTCGCAGTGGGCGGCCCTGGCATGTCACGGCACTGGATGGCGTCATGCTCGGCTGGTGGTTGGTGTTTGCGCTCTCGCTGGCGGCCAATGGCGACACATGGCGGCGCTCGGCGGAGGCACTGTGGTACATGGGCCTGTATACGCTGGTCTATCTCATCCTGAGCGATCTGATTGCCCAGGGGCTGCCGCGCCGCACCCTGAGCTTTGTGGTGCTGATTGCGGGCGGGCTGCATGTTGTCATTGGGGCGCTGCAAACGATCACGCTGCTGCAAACGGGCGGCTTTGATACGCTGCGGCGGCCTGTCGGCTTGATTGGTAATCCCAATGCCTATGGAGGGCTGCTGCTTGTCTTGCTGCCGCTGGCGCTGAGTGAAGCGCTGACAGCACAGCGAACTTTGGTGCGCGGGCTGTGGCTGCTGTATGCGGGCGCGGCGGCGGCGCTGTTGTTTTTCAGCGCCTCACGCGGGGCCTGGATTGGGGCGGCGGTTGGCTTGCTGGTCTATGCGTTGCTGCTCATGCGCCATTACAACCTGACCTCATGGGCCGCTGTGCGGGCAACCTGGGCGGGGCAATCGCGCAGGATGAGAGCGCTGCTTGTAGTGGGCGGGGCTGTAGGTTTGATCGGCGCGGCGGGAGCAGGGCTATTTTTGGTGCGCTCCCTGTCGGATCAGGGGCGCTCGGCGGAACTTCGCACCTATCTGTGGGTGGCGGCCTGGGATGCGTTCAAGGAGAAGCCGCTGACGGGCTGGGGCCTGTTCACCTATGGCCGCCAACTGGATCGTTTTAGCTCCATCCCGCCGCAGCAGTCGCACAGCCATGCTCACAATGTGTTCTTCACGATGTCGGCTGAGTTGGGCATTCCCGGCCTCGTGATTCTCGCGGCCTCTGTCGCCGTGACATTGTGGCAGATGGGGCGCGTCTGGCATGTCCTGGATCGTGAGCGCGTGTTGTGGGGTGGACAGGCGGCGGCGCTGATCGGCCTGGGCCTTCATCATCTGCTGGATACGCCCGCGATGATGCCCGTGATCGCCCTGCTGGTCATTATCATGCTGGCAGGCTGTAGCACGCTGCCCGCCCCGCCTCTCCGCTCGGCCCGCTGGCGACCTGTTTTCCTGGGCGGCCTGGTCGCGGTGAGCGTGAGTCTGATCGGGTTGGGCGTGTGGTCGGCGTCTGTCTACAGCACCTATGTGTCAGCGCTTGGCATTGAGGATATACGGGCCGCAGCCCAGGCGCTGGATGCTGTCGTCGCGCAAGACCCGCGACAGGCGGCCTATCTGCTGGAGCGGGCGATGCTGTATGGCATGGCCGCCAATCAGGAGGCCTCGCTTTTGCCGCGTGCGATTGACGCTTTTTATGCCTCTCTTGCCGTTGAGCCGACCAACAGCGAAGCCTGGGTCAATCTCTCGGCGCTGTACTGGCAGGCGGGCGATACAGCTCAGGCCCAATCTGCGATCACTGAGGCGCTGCGTCTGGCCCCCGCTGCGCCGTTTGCCGTGCTGCAAAATATCTATGCGGGCGACTCGGTGACTTTGGCGACCATTCCGCCGCTGCGTTCGCCCTATGCGATTAATCGCGCCCGTAACGAGTATCTGCGCGACGTGCTTGAGCCAGAATATCTGCCCCAGGTGCTGCGATTGGTAGGGCAGGAGTGAGGGATGACCCCCTCACCTCCGTATCTATTCAGGTATCCATGCGACAAAGGCCCTTGTAGGGGCGCGATCTAAACCTTCGGTGGCTTCGCTCGCGCCCTGATGATTTGTAGGGGATTCAACGTGGGCAGGATGTATCCTGCCCCTACAAACCCACGATTCTCACGGATAGGTGAATGATTACACAAAATCCTTAACTCACCTTACGCACTTTCCGATTTTTACTCCTTCTCACAACGTGGAGGGGGACTTCAAACGTTTTTCTCCCCCTCGCTGAACGGTGCGGAGGGGCTGGAAGGAAAGGTTTGACAGT
>DAOTUR010000505.1:0-11500 GCA_034436915.1 Anaerolineae bacterium | reverse complement strand
GGCTCACGCCAGATGTGTCGGACAGACAAGTACGGCTTTCCCGCCCGTCATCGCCTGCGCCAGAAACGTCATTTCGGCTTTCAAACAGGTCATATCGTCAAGGCCATTGTGCCAACAGGTAAGTATGCGGGAACACATGTCGGACGTGTGGCCTGCCGCGCCACAGGAAGCTTTGATCTTGTGACAGCGCTCGGCAAAGTCACGGCATCGCACAAACATCTCAAAACGCTTCACCACTCTGACGGCTATACCTACCAGAAAGGACAAGGCGCTCTCCCTCCCCCTGCCTAAAGGCAGGGGTCTCTCGCGCCGATTCGATGAATATCATGCCTGTTTTCGTCTCTCTCCCTGTGTCCTTTAATCGGCTTGTGTGTTCTTATTGGTGAATGTGCTAATTCTATGGAGCTTCACAATGCCCGAGACATCCCCTGCTTCAATTCGTGCGCCGCGCCGCCGCCTGATTCGCCTGGTTTTGCGACTGTTAGGGCGACTGGTGGGCCTCTTTGCAGCGCGTATGCGTATTGTTGGGCGAGAGAAAAGCCCGCGTCAGGGGCCGCTCATCGTCATTGCTAATCATGTTGATGAAATCGACGGCTTTATCCTGTCGCTGTATCTGCCCTTCGTCGGTGAGACGATGGTCGCGGCTGATCTACCTATGCCCTGGTTAGCGCGTGTCATTTTCACGCTGTATGGCTTCATTCCCGTGATGCGCGGCATGAGCGGCGGCGACTCGACAAAATTGGCGCTGTCGGTCTTAGAGCAAAAGGGCATCGTCATCCTCTTCCCCGAAGGCGGCATCTGGCGCACTGCCAACAAGCCTGTGCATACGGGCGTGGCGTGGTTGAGCCAGAAATCACAGGCGGCTGTGCTGCCCATTGGCCTGATGGGAACGCGCAAAGCCCTGCCCAACATGCTGCGCCTCAAGCGCCCCAAAATTGAAATGCACATCGGGGCGCTGATTCCGCCACCCCTGGCCCCAGATGCCCCCTACAACAAAGCCGCTCTGCAAGCCGCTGCCAATGCAATGATGGCCGCTGCCGAAGCCCTGATCCCGCAGCAGGAACACCAGCAGGTCATCGCTTTTGACACGATGACACTGGACTTTCGCACGCAGGTACAGGATGCCCAGGGCCGCATTCTGACACCTGAGAGCACATTGACCTCTGTGCAGGCCCAGGCGCTTGGCAAGCTGTACTATGATCTCTCGATTCTTGAGACGCTGTGGAAAGGCAATAAGATTCCGATTCAGGTGCTGTTGCAGCCGCATACGCCACAGCCGGCTGCTGCCGTTGCCGAGGCGATTGATCGCGTCTTCGCCTATCTGGAGACCGAGTACGAATCGTTTTTCAGTTATCGCTTTGGCAAGGCTGATGATGAGGCAATGCGGCAGGGCTTTCGCGTGATTCAGCAGCAGGCACAGACGTTAGGGGCTGTCAGCATGACCCTCATCCCCAGTGCTGTGGCGCAGGATGCGGAGCAGGAAAAGGTGCTTGAGAGGTTGTGAGGCGGAAGCCGCTGCCCAGCAGATCGCTTCTAACGTGATCCCAACCAGAAAATGATTAACATTAAACATTAGTCACGCATAAGAAATTAAAGCGGGCTATTTGGAAATCCCCCGTATGGGTGATTACACGCCGGTTGAGCTTGCTTAAAATGCAGCTATCGAACGTAACAACTCACACAGGAGATACAACAATGGATTTCATCAGCGCAATGGTAACGTCACCCTTCATCTGCATCGGCTGGATCATCATCGGCGCGATTGCTGGCGCTCTGGCCCGTTCGCTCACAGGTGCAAGCGATAAACCCTTCATTCAGGATTTGATCCTCGGTATCCTGGGTGCAATTATCGGTGGTTTCATCGCGGGCTTCCTGATGGGGCCAAACATCTTCCGTGAAAATGGTCTCACCCTCGTCCTGATCAATCTGGTTGTGGCAACAATCGGTGCGGTCATCCTGATCATGATCCGCCGTGCCGTCACAGGCCGTGCGTAAGGATCGATCTCAGATCGATGTTTGGAATGCGGCATTTCCCACGATGCCCATCAGCAATTCTTAGCAAAATGGGCGGCTCACACGAGCCGCCCGTTGGCATTTCCCCTGGTACGACGACCACCTTAAATTGCAGGGCGTAGCGTGCTACGCCCCTACAAAAACGCCTGTCATTCTCATCTTGTTGACTTACTATCGTCCGCGCTGGCCTTCATCGCGCAGCTTGCGAAAGAAGCCGCGCAGCAGAGCCGCCGCTTCATCAGCATACAAGCCATGCTCCACATGCACCTGATGATTCAACTGCGGATGATGCAGCAGATCGATCAGGCTGCCCCCGGCTCCGGCTTTGGGGTCAGGCGTGGCATAGATCAGGCGCGGCAGACGCGCCAGAATCATCGCCCCGGCGCACATGCAGCACGGTTCCAGCGTGCAGTACAGCGTGACCTCTTCCAGACGCCAGTATTTGACGATCTGCGATGCCTGGCGCATAGCGATCATCTCAGCATGGGCTGTCGGGTCTTGTTCGGCCTCGCGGCGGTTGTGGCCGCGCCCGATGATCTCGCCCTTCCAGACCGCGACTGCTCCAACAGGCACATCCTCATGCGCGAGAGCGGATTCGGCTTCGCGCAGGGCCTCCTGCATCCAACGGGCATCTGCTTCAGAAAAGCTCATGTATTTTCATCGATGGTGGGATGGGTTCAGAGAGGCGCATACAGGATGTTAAATGCGCCTGATTTATGGAGATTCGTTATGTAGGAGCGAGTCATGACGCGCCCACAAAACCGCAATACACGGCGTCAGACGCCCCATAGATTTTAACGGCAGGGGACATCGGGTTTCAACCCGGTGGGGAATGCCGTTGTCTGTCCTTTCGTTTTCCTTGTACAATGACAGAATGGTCAATCATTAAACGATCATCCGATGATTAAAATCCTCAAAACCTATCGCTACCGCCTATACCCGACTGACGAACAGACCTCAGTGTTGACAGAACTGCTGGATCTGGGTCGCTGGCTCTACAATCACGCTCTGGCCTACCGCCGCAAGCGCTGGTCCGAGTCGCGCTACAGTGTCACCTACAACGAACAAGCCACCATGTGGAAAGAGTGGCGCAACGAACAACCCGACGACAATCCTCTGCGTCGGCTGAATATGACAGCCGGGCAGCAGGTGCTGCGCCGTTTGGAGAGTGCCTACCGCGCTTTTCTGTCGGGCAAGCGCGGCAAACCGCGTTTTAAAGGAGCGCGGTACTTCAACAGTCTCAACTTTAAACCCGGTGATGGGGCGGCTGTGAAAGAGGGACGTCTCTACATTCAAAACGTCGGGCTGGTGTCGGTCAAGTGGCACCGCGCTCTGCCAGAGGGCACGCTGAAGAATGTGATTGTGATGCGAAAGCCGTCGGGTTGGTATGTGTTGCTGCAACTGGAAATGACGGGCGAGGAGCCACCGCCCTCGCCAAATCCCGCTGTTGGAGTTGATGTGGGCATTCATCACGCGCTGGCCCTCAGTGATGGCCGCATCTTTGACAGCCCGAACTCTCTCAAAGGCGCTCTGCAAAAGCTGCGTGTTCTGCAACGCACGGTGTCGCGGCGCAAAAAAGGCAGTCAACGGCGGGCCAAAGCGGTGCATCAACTGGCGCGATTGCTGGAACACATCGCCAACCAGCGGCGCGACTGGTGGCATCGGGTCGTGTTTCATCTGGTCAAGACTTACGGCGTGATCGTTCTGGAAAAACTGAATCTGACTTTCATGCTTCGCAATCACACCCTGGCACGTGCGGCGCACGATGTGTCGCTCGGATTGTTCTATGAAATACTGGACTACAAGGCTTTTGATGCCGGAGTTCAGGTCATAGGCATCAATCCGTACAACACATCGCAGACTTGCAGCGGGTGCAGGGTGAAAGTTGAAAAAGCGTTGAGTGTTCGCGTGCATCGATGTCCTCATTGCGGCTTCAGCGCGGATAGAGATGTGAATGCGGCGCTGAATATACTGTTTCTTGGAAGATCGTCCGCGTAAGCGGGCAAGTCGGTCAGGTTGTGACCGTCAGGCGCTAACGTAGACCGTTGGGTCATGCGTAGCCTGAGAAGCGCCACGATTTATCGGGGTGAGCCTTCACAGATTATGAATGGTTGTTTTTGGGGTGGGCGACCCATGCCCCTACAACCCCATACGGCATCAGGCCAGCGGCGGCGGCGTTTTGGGCGGCTCAGAATCACCAGGGTCTTCGTCTTCGATGACGACGGAAATGCGATGCCGCGTCTGGGCCAGATATTCTTCGGCCTGATCCGCCGCATCGAGCGTCTTCTTGAGGTGCGTTTCCACCTCAGTGGGTGGCTCCGGCTTATAGAGGACAGGCGGCGGCGGCGCGGGCGGATCTTCGGGTTCAGGGTGCTGCACATTGCTCAACAGCATCACAACCTCTGTGGCAAGCGCCAGTCCCACGATGATGACGGCCAGCACGCACGCCGTGATCAAGAACGGGCGTGATACGGTATACGAGCCAATGCGTCCGCCATGTGTGAGCGCCCAGAGGCCGACCCCTGCAATCACCAGGGAGATAGCGAGTAGAATACGGCGAATCGTGGTCATATGCTGCTCCTAGAACATCGATTGGCGGCGCGGTTTTGGCGTCTCAACCTCGCCCGCCTTCTTACTTTTACGTTTGCCCTTGCTCACCGTTTCAGCTTCTTGCAGCAGCGGCTCAGGCTCATCGTCCAGATCATCCATTTGAAACAAAGTCGCCCGCTTCGCCACAGGATAAAGATTGCCAGCAGCATCTGGTTCAGGCATCGGCTCAGGCTCAATCTCCAGCGGCTGGCCCGCTGCATCATGGCCGACAGACAGCGCGGCGTCCATGCACGAGGGACACTGACACTCCGTCGGGTGCGCCTGAAACGTCAGATCCGGCATGAAGTTGTCTGGCACATCCTCGACACGCATCGTGGCCCGCACATACAGGTCATGCAAATCATCATCACTAAATCCCACGCGATGCAGCACGCCTTCCAGCGACTCTCTGGCATGGGTCTTACGCTCCGGCTGCGGCAGGTACTCCTGCTGCACGAACGTCTGATAGTGCGCCTGCAAGCAGTTGCGCCACTCGTCAAAGAAGATACTTTTTCCGGGCATTGTGATTACAACCTTACGATCAGTATCAGAGAGAAATCGCTGCGATCTGCTCTCCTCTTCATTAAACGCCAAATCCGCCGTTTTGACCATCGTCCAAACGGATCAATTTGCCAAGAACCTGATCCCACTCCTCTCCTACACGGGAGAAAAGCCCCTCCTTGCGAAGCGGGGAGGGGTGGAAGTGGGGTAAGCCCATGAGTTCAGCGTTTCCAGCGTATCATCAGCGCCAGCAGTTCTTCGCCATACTGCCGCACGCGCCAGGGGCCAAAGCCCGCGATCACGCCCATCTCCTCCAGCGTGCGCGGTTTCAGGCGGGCCAGTTCCCATAACGATTGACGTGGAATGATCAGGCTCGCATCCAGATCACGCGCTGCCGCCTTCTCTCTGCGCCAATTTTGCAGTTGCGTGTAATGCTCGACCAGAAGCGGATCTAAAGGCGTCTCAGCGGGAGGATGTGGCAGCGTCACACGCTGGCCGCGCATAATGGCTTTCAGCATCTCATCGCCATACACACGCACCTGCCACTCTGCTAGACCGTGAATGTTGGCGAGATCGCGCAGATGAGTCGGCATAATGCGCGAGATTTCCACCAGGACGGAATTGCCGATAAACTTCATCGGCGGGCGATTTTCACGGCGGGCAGTGGTGTCACGCCAGTTATACAACTCGCGCAGGATCGCCATCTCACGCCGTGTGAGCGCACTGGGCCGCCCGACCTTCCAGTAGGCATCGGGATCGTAGGACGAGTCTTTGGCGACTGCATAGGCCAGATACGCGAACGACTCCTGTGCCTCCTCCCAGTGATCCGTCTCAATGAGCTGCCGCTTCAAAATATCGCGCAGGGCGATCAGATAATGCGTATCACGCTGGGCATACAGCAGGCGCGCCAGCGGAATCGGGCGTTCCGACCAATCATCGCGCTGATGGGTTTTATCGAGCGTGATCTCAAAATAGGTTTGCAGCAGATCGTTGAGCGAAAACGCCTTGAAGCCGCACAGCCGCACCGCGAGGCTGGTATCAAAGATGTTGTTGATGACGAAATTGTAATCACGGCGCAGCCCGATCACGTCATACTCCGCCGCATGAAAAACCTTCTCAATCGCCGGGTTTGCCAGCAGATCGCCGAGCGGCTGGAGGTCTGTCGTCTCAAAGGGAAACGGGTCGATGATATAGTCCGCTGCATGGGTCGAGAGTTGAATCAGACAGACCCGTGTTTGATAGGCGTACATACTGTTCGCTTCCGTATCGACAGCGATGATTTGGCTCTTGAGCCAATCTGGAATGTGAGCGTGCAGTGCATCAAGAGTAGAGATAAAAACAGGGGGTTTCAGCGACATTTAAGCCATCCGCAGAGCCGGACAATGGTCATCGTGACACGACCCATCAACAGTCTCAGCCCAGCACGGCGAGAAGCGTCTGGAGAATAGTCGGTGAGGGGCGCTACAGTCTGGCTATTTTACCATACGCGCTCACCAGACAGGGTAGACATAGCCTGCGATGTCAAGACGATCAACCAGAAGAGCCATACAACCTGCATGAATAAACACAAAGCGTGTCTTAAAATGTGTCGACATCTGTAACAGAGGGCAGTAGAATAGGCAGATAGAGTGTCATCGTATCGGGGCGTCCTGTGTCCGGTGATGTGTGTTTGTGCAGGTCTGACAAGCCTACGTTTTGCGCGGCCTCAACGCTCGATTTTGAACTGAAATGCGCCTGTTGTGGATTTTGACAGGGCGAATCGATTGTGCTATAGTTTCGGCAGAGCGATTGTGACATTTTTCGCATTTGCCCCATCGACCCTTGTTTGTGCCAGGGTGGTGGTGGCCCGACAGCAGCAAACGCACACCCAAAGCGTCGAGGAGTAACAATTTTATGGCAACCGCAAGTTCTACTCGTAGTGAAGCGGCAGCGCGGGCGAGTATTGCACGCACTGGCGACGCCGCCCCGTCCACACAAGTGCTGCCGGGTGTGCAAGTTGCCGCCCCGACGCGACGGGAATTCCTTTATTATATTTGGGGCGCGTCTATCGCGCTCATGCTCGGTCAGGTTGGTGCAGGTGTTTTGTGGTTTGCCTTCCCCCGCTTCCGCGAAGGTGAATTTGGTGGCATCTTCCCCTTTCAGGGCAAGATTCCTGACGTCGGAGCGCCGCCTGAATTCGTCCCCTCCGGGCGCTTCCATGTGAGCAATACCCCGGCGGGTCTGCTAACACTGTATGGTGTTTGCACCCATCTGGGCTGCCTGCCGAAGTGGGTTCCGACCAATAGTCGCTTTGAATGCCCCTGTCATGGCTCGAAGTACCGCGCCAACGGCACCTATATTGAAGGGCCAGCCCCGCGCGGCCTGGATCGCTTTCCGGTCACTGTGACCTTCACAGATGGCACGAAAGTCACCACCGATGCCAAAGGCGATGCTGTCGCGCTTCCAGCAGGCAAGACCGTCGCCAGCGTGTCGATTGACACCGGGAAAAAGCTGACAGGCCCGGCTCATGGCATCGTATAAGTCTTCGGACATAATGCGCCAATACCCCATGCAAGAGGTGTAACTGATGTCGATTATTCCTGGTATTCCGTCGTTTCTGGATGATGTTAAGGCCAAAGGTTTCAAGAAGGCTGCGCTGGAAGGCGTCGATGAGGTCGTCGAACGCATTACCGCAGGCATGAACATTCAGGATATCCGCGAGGCCCTGCGTGGTGAACCGGCGTCACGCCGTCCCAATCCGCGCCTGTCACCGCACGCGGATGGCTTCTGGTTGCACATGCGCCCCGGTTATTTCCACGCAGATATGACAGGCGTGTATCCTACCTTCCGCCTCGGCTGGCTCTCCACCTATTTCGTCGTATTTGAGACGATCACAGGCCTGCTGATGATGCTGTGGTACACCCCCTCGCCGGAACTTGCTTACGGCAACATGCTGAAAATTCTCAACAATGTGCCTCTGGGCCAGTTCATGCGCGATCTGCACCGTCTCGGCGCGGAAGCGATGGTCATCATTGTCGCGCTGCATATGATGCGAACGTGGGTCACGGGCACCTATAAAAAGCCGCGCCAGTTCACATGGTTTACGGGCGTGCTGCTGCTGACCCTGACGGGCCTGCTCAGTTTCACAGGCTATCTGCTGCCCTGGGATCAGTTGGCTCTGTGGGCTGTGACCATCGGCGCGAGTATGGCTGAAGCCACCCCTGTTGTCGGCGCAGAGGTCAACCTGCTGGTGCGTGGTGCGCCGGAACTCGGTGCGAACGGTCTGCTGCGCTTCTATCTGGCGCATGTGCTGCTGTTACCAATCCTGCTGTTCGTCTTCACAGGCGTGCATTATTACAAGGTCATCATTCACGGCCACGGCCTGCCGCCCAAATCCGAGAATATCGGCGAAGACACGGCCAAGCGCATTCCGCTGGACAAGCGCGTCTATTTCATCCCGGATATCCTGACGAATGAGCTGATGTGGATCGGCGTCACGACGTTCGTGATGATCGTGCTGTGCATCTGGTTCTATCATGCGCCGCTGGAAACCCATGCTGATCCACAGAGCACGCCGCTCGGCACGACAGCGCCCTGGTACTTCCTGTGGGTTCAAGGGGCGCTCAAGCTTGGCGATAAATTCCTGCTGGGCATCTTCTTCCCCACCGCCCTGATCGGCGTTCTCTCGTTCATGCCCTATATTGATCTGACGCCGAGCCGCCGTTATGCCCACCGCCGCATTTCACTGACGCTGGCGATGCTGCTCATCTCGTTCATGACGGTCTTGAGCTACATGGGTCTGCCGGAATTTGCGGTGAATACCAACGCCGAAATTGAAATTTTGCACGAATTGGCGAAGGAACCCGCTCATAATCACGTCGGCATCATGCGGACGGTGCCGTTTGATCAGATGACAGTGGGCGCATATACGACCTTGCAGTTTGAGGGCAGCGATCCCGCACTAGCTCTGAAAGACTTCAATAATGAGATGCAAACACGTCAGGTGTTTGACACTTCGCGGGCCGATGCCACCAAGCCCGGTGAATACATCAGTGAGTATGATCTGCTGAAAGATCAACTGTCGCGGATTGTTTACCTCAACAGCGTGCCAAAAGGCTTCAAGGTTGCCAATGAGCCGGATATGATCCGAGTGCTGCGTCAGTTTGAGGAAGATCTCAAGCTGCATCCGGAGGAACTGCTGAATGCACGCGGCGTGATGATCGTCAGCGATTATCAGGCAAATCTCAAGCGCGTTGATCTGGTCGTCATCTGGGATGGTGTCAAGATTGAAAATGGTTATGTCGCTCTGGATGCCAACGGGAAGCCAGTTCCGCTGTATCTGAAAGATAAAAACGGCAACGACCTGCTCAATGCTGACGGTACACAGATCCAGCAGACCCGTATCTATACGCTGAACTTCTATCTGCACGCCAATTCTGCTTACTTCGATTAATCACATGCGGGGTCGGGTCGTCATCGAGACGACCTGATCCCGTGTATGCTCGCTTGCACACGAGGAAACACCCTTATGCTCAATCGTTTTGTCATCCCCACCATCGAAGGTCGGATCTTCACGGGCATTACGATGTTCGTGGCGATCATGATCCTCATTGGCTGGGTCGCTATCAATGAACCCGCACGGATGGCCTCGTTTACAGAGCAGCATACGGGCCGTTCCATCGAAAGCGGCGCAGCGTTGTTTGCCTCGCGCTGTTCCACCTGTCACGGCACGGATTCCTATGGGATTGCGGAACGCGCTCCCGGCCTCAACAATCCGATGCTGTTTGGACACAATTTCTTCCAGCCCGTCAACGATAACATTCTTAAGCTGGAGCGTGAAGTCGCGGAGCTGAATATCCAGTTGGAAGAGCTGAACACAGAACGCACCGCCCTCACAACGGAAGCCGGCAGTGCGGATCTGACTGACGCCCGCCGCCAGCAGATTAACACCCGTCTGGCTGAAATTGATGCGCTGACAGGCGTTGAAGGCGATACATCCATCCCGGCACAGATCACACAACATACCACTGAACTGCAACCGCTGTATGCTGAGCGCGATAAAATCATTGATAGCTTGTCAGGTGCAGGGGGGCCGATTGAAAAAGGCTATCTGCCCGAACTGGCGAAATATCAGGCCGAAGGCGGCATCGCCCTCACGAACTATATCAACCAGGACTCCAATCGTCTGGCACAGGTGGCTTGGGGCGGCGACGTTCGCAACTACATCAAGACGACTCTGATTCATGGTCGTCCAGGCAGTGACCGTGTGTGGCCGCAGCCGATGGTGGCATGGTCACAGTTGGCTGGTGGCCCGCTGCGCGATGATCAGCTCGATGACATTGTGGATTTCCTCGTGAATTACAACAAGGGTGACGGTTGGACGCTGGAAGATCTGGCCTCCGTCAACCAGTTTGCCAAGCTGTACGGCGATACATCCGGCGGCGGTTCGACAGTTCCGGCAGTGGGCAATGATGCTAAAGTGGCTGACGCCATCGTCGAAGCCATGGTCGGTGATCCAGCGCGTGGTGAAACTCTGTATAAGGGCGAATCCAAGACCGAACTCAACAAAATTCTGGGCTGCAAGGCGTGCCATCTGGAAGGCGCTCAAGCCCCGCTCACGGCAGGCACATGGGATCGCGTTGTGACTGATCGTCTGACGCAGCCGCAGTTCGCAGGCTATACGCCGGAGCACTATCTCATCGAGAGCATCCTCCAGCCGAACGCTTACATTGTGCCGAGTTATGCCTCGGGTCTCATGCCGGAAAAACTCGGTGAGAGAATGTCCGCCAAAGACCTAGCCGATATCGTCGCTTACCTGCACTCAACGAGTGACACCTATGTCAAGCCTGATCCGAGCACCATCACCCCGCTGACGACAGCGGCAGGCGCGGCCCCGGCTGCTCCCGCGGCAGTGGGCACGGCTGAGACGATGCCCATGATGGGGACGGCTGAGGCGGCCCCGGCTGCCATGAGCCCGACTGCGCCGACAGCCGAGGCGACGGTTCCGGTGGCTGTGGAACCGGGCGGCACCCCTGCCCCACAAGCTACAGGCGCAGGTTCCTAAACCCGACATACGTCATCTCGATAAAATGCAAACACCCCCGTATGATACGGGGGTGTTTGCATTTTAGTTTTGAGAAGAGTGTGTGATGCGTCGTGCTCGTTTGATCTTTATGCTGCTGAGTGTGCTCGTCTGCCTGGGTGTGGTAGGCGGGCTGCTGGCCCAGACGCTTGACAGCCTCGCGGCCACGCTTGACTGTTCAGCAGATGGCCTCAATCACTTCACACAAAATATGGATGCCCCATATCCATTGGATTTTGCGGGCGATAGCAAAACGGCCACCGCCAATCTGTATCGACGCGGCCTCGCGTATCAGCAAATGGCGCTGGGATGCAGTTATGCGCCTGACAGCAGCGA
>DAOTUR010000504.1:0-14901 GCA_034436915.1 Anaerolineae bacterium | reverse complement strand
TAATATCACTGCGACCAAGCCCTACAGCGGCGCAACCATCACCGCTGACTGCGGCCAGGATGGGGCGGATGTCAACACCACGGTAGATTACACCTATTCGATCAGCGGCCAGCCGACGGGATTGACGATTGATTCTGTCACAGGCGTCATCAGCGGCACAACCAATCAGACAGGCTCATTCACCATCACGGTATCAGTCAACGATGATGCCAATCCCGGCAATGTGTTCACCCGCACCTATAACAACGTGACATCGGCCAATCCTGTCTTCACCTATACGCCCTCGACGCTGAGTAACGGCATCGCTGCCCAAGCCTACAGCAGCAATATCACGGTGAGCAATGGCACAGCGCCCTACACAGTGACAAAAAAGGGGAGTTCTCTGCTGCCGGCAGGCGCGATATTCACGACAACAGGGACTGACAAATTCGGCGTGAGTGCTACTGCATTACAATCAGTCGCACTCGCGTATCATCTGGATGTGACGGTCACTGATTCAAAAGGTGTCACCGAGAATCAGGTCTTCAATTTTACGATCAATGCGCCAAGCCTCACGATCTCGCCCACGACTCTGCCTAATGGAACCGTCGGTGTCGCCTACAGCCAGCAGTTGGCGGCGGCGGGCGGCGATGGAAATTACAGCTTTACGATTGCGCCAGGGACAAATCTTCCCACCGGGGTCAGCATGACGCTGGGCGGCCTGATTGATGGCATTCCGACAGTTGCGGCGACATATATTTTCACAGTCAATGTGAACGATACCAGCGGTCCTGTGCGGACGGGGACACGAGTTTACAGCCTTGTGGTCGTGGGCGGGGCATCCGGTGCGTATGGCTCTGTGCCGCCCGTTGGCAGCACGCTGGCCTTTGGGCTTGTGACGACGCCCGGAACCGATGTGCCTGTCGTCCTGACCGTCACCAACAGCGGCACAGCCAATCTCAGCGTCAGCGTGCCGACGAGCGGCGCGGTCTTTACTGGCCCCAATGCCGCTGATTTCCGCTTCGGCGGGAGCGTGCAGCCGACCTTCAATCTGGCTCCTGGCGCGAGCACGGCCCTCATCATCCTGTGCCGCCCCGCCAACACGCTCTTTGCCTCGACAGCCACGATGACGTTCCGCACCAATGATCCGGTGCGCCCCAATGTCAGCTATCCACTGGCGTGTAATCAGGTTGTGCCGACAGCGACGCCGGGGGTTGGCACACCGACAGCCATATCGGGGACAAGTGCGCCATCAGTGGTGGTACTGGGACAGGCGACAGTGGTTGTGACCAACGCGCCGAGCACATTTGCCACGCTGACCTTTGTCAAGGGATTGGCGCTCCGCAGCGGCCCGTATCTGGGCGCAACCATGCTGGGCGTGCTGTCGGCCAAAACGGATTACCCTGTCCTGGCGGTCAATCCTGGCGATGGCGAGGGCAAATTCAACTGGTATCTGGTGGTGGATGACGCGCATAAAAAGATCGGATGGGCCAGCGGGCGCTATCTGATCCTCAAAGGCGACCCAAATATTTCTTACGCCCAGACCGTCTTCGATCAGATCGCCAATACCCCGGATGTCGGGGTACGCCTGACCATCTTTGGCAATGTCAACATTCGCGCACGGCCCAGTGAGCGAATGCCCGTCATCCATATCACGGGCTATGGCACAGAGCTTCAGGTGTTGGGTCGCACACAGCAGGCGGGCATCACGCAGTGGGTGCATGTGCGCTTCTTTACAGACGCAGGCCAACCGATTGATGGCTGGGTGTATTATAATTTCCAGGCCCCGGCCCTGATGAAGCTGACAGGCATTGCGCCGCTGGATGCTGTGCCGATCCGCTAGCAGAACCCCACCCCAGCCCCTCCCCGCTTCGCAAGGAGGGGCTTTATTGCATCTCGGCCACGAACAGGCGATGCAATTTCATCGTCGGGGCGTGCGGGTCGGTGTCAGGTCGTTTGTGTCAACACAATCTCCTGTGCGAAAATATCGACGAAAACAATCTCATTCATGATCGACCCTTTGTAGAAGCACATTTTTAACAGCCTATCACATCTGAAGTGCAGTTATCCGCTCGTGACCGACGTTTGCCCACCTCTTTCTTTGCCCCCTTGCATTTGTGATTTACAATAGGCACGCGAAAGCATTGCTGCATAAACATTTGATGTCAGAAAATTTATGACCGACACATTGATTCATCTTACACAGGCCGGGACACTCGCTCTGCCTGCTCAAACAGTGCTGCGCTGCGATGAGGCCCGCGATCTGCTGGCCCATACGGGCGAAACCCTGCGCTGTCGTGCTCATTCCGGTGAAGACATTCGTTACACCATCACGCTCCCGCTGACCGATGAGGCCGAGCATCAGCTCACACGCGCCTTCCAGACGCTGCGCCATTTGCACGCCCATTCTGACAGTGTTCCCTCGGTGGCCCTGGGGCAGGCGGACACAACAGGGCGGGCCGCGCTCATCATGCCGCTGTACGAGACGCGATTAGCCTCCGTCGTGCAGGGCCAGATTGAGAGCGGTCAGTGGCTGGCGGCGGAAAAACAGGCCGTTAAGACCGCCATCGCTTACACGCATATCCTCGAAGCGCTCCGCACGCTGGAGCCGCCGCGTGTGTGCATCAGCCAGACTCTGGGCGATTTTTTCTGGCATGATGATCGTTTGATTGCCACCAACTGGGAGACGCTGATCGATGCCACGCCCGAAGCCCGCGCCAGCGAGATCAGCCTGTGGGGGCAAATCTGGCACGCGCTGGCGCTGAATCGCTATGGGACGCCGCCGCTGTACCCCTACAACGATGAGTTCTGGGCGCTGATGCATGGCGCTCCCGAAGGCGTGATCACGCTCGGCTTCCGCGCCATTCTCACAGCGGCCATCAGTGCGCCGCCGGAACGCCGCTTTGTGGATCGGGAGGGCATCGCGCAGCCTGCCGTGCTGCGCCGCGTGCTGCAAGCCTGGGATGATGCGCTCCAGCGCACGCCGGATCTGATTGAGTCGCAGGATTTATGGTCGCTGTATTCCTTTGCCGAAGCGCTGCCCATCCCCACGACTCGCGCCCAGATCAATGCCATCTGGGAAGATCTGCGCTGGCGCATCAGCCGTGCGGCGGGCAAAAGCGATGAAAGCGTGCAAACCGAGCGCCAGATTGCCATCAATGCCGCTCGCGAGGATGTGATTGAGCAGCCCGCCTACCGTGAGCGCGAGGGGCGTTTTACCGCGACGGGTGAGTATCCGGTGGTGGTCGATCAGATCACCTCGCCCGAACGCCTGAAAGCCTTCAAGCAGACGGTGCGCGAAGGCCGTTATGATGCCTCGGATTGGATGTATCACCATATTTTGCGTGATGCGGCCAACGATGTCGAGCGGCGCTGGATTATGCACGAACTTGATCCGTATGTGCGCTATATGCGCTTTATGCAGCGCTATGATGATCCGGCAGTGCTGGCCCTGACACCCGCGCCGACGGTGCTGATGGCCGCCGATCCGGTCTTGAATGAGCCGCGCATTGACGACAAGAGTAGCCTGTACCGCGTCATCGTCCAATGTGCGACGATTGCCTATATCCGCCTGGAACAGGCCGTTGAATTGAAAACGTGGCCGTCTGTGCGGCAGGCCCAGGGCGCGTATCGGGCCTTTCAAGCGTCATCGTGGGAACGCGCCATGATTGACCGCGTGCGCCCACTGTTCACTGATGACATGCGTTTTCCGCAGCTTGATTCGCTGTTGGAGCAGTACGGGAAGATTTTTCCGCTGTATCAACGCCTGTTTCAAGCGGCCAAATCGGATGTGTGGCTGCGGGCTGATTCGACATCATCCCTGACACGACAACATGCCTTTGAACTGCTGGGCCTGCTGCAAGCCGCCCAGAGCGCTGGATTGGAGTTAAGCGACGTGATCGAAAACGACGAGGCCAGCCGTCAGCGGTGGCAAACCATGATTGAGGCGGCTCTCAGCACACTCAAGCAAGTTGATCTGGTGCGCGATGAAATGGATGCCCTGCGGACGGGCCTCACGCGCATCGACGGTGTGGCGAGTGATGTGAATGCGCTCAAAATACAGGTGCAGGGGCGCGAGAATGTGGGCGGCCTCGTGCAGCAGCTTCGGGATTTGGAGCGCCGTTTGACGGAGTGGATCGAGATGCCGGGCGATACCCGCGCCAAACTCACCACCGACCTGGGCGATCTCAAACAGCGCTTCGTCTCGATTGAGCGCGATGTACGTGAGGGATGGTCATCGATCACGCGCATGTCCGGCGAAAAAATGCCTCGCGTCGAGCGCCTGCTCGATGATGTGCGGGCGCGTTTTGAGACGATAGAGGGTGAACTGCGCCGCCGCACCATGCACGAGGGCCAACTGCTCAATGCCTATCTTGATTATGTGAACAAGCAGCCTCAGCCCTCGACCTCTGCTGCCGCCCTTGAGCACATCGATGAACTTGTCTATGCGCTGCGCCGCTGCCCCACCGAAGCCTATACGCCCGCACTGCATGAGGCGTGGCAGGCGGCTTTCAAGCGGCTGCACAGTCTGTATATGGATTACTCGTTCCAGGAGAATCAGCGTGGGCGTCTCGCAGGCTTGAGTTTGTGGGGAGCCAATCGCCGTGAGCAGGAACAAGAGCGCAAAAAGACATTGGATAAGCTTGATATCTGCGAACAAGAGGCCATTCAGAAATTGGATGCCTACAAAAACATCAAATCCACGATGACGGGGAAGTAGCGGCCCGCTGTGCCTGTCGTATGTTCATTTGAGATGGGATTGGTGTAGGGACGTGATGCATCGCGCCCCATATGCTTAAGGATTTTGTGCTCATTGTGGGCCAAAGTGTGCGTCTTCGCCCCCCTCATCACACGGCCAAATCGCTTGTGCCAGGGGTTGAAAACACCTGTCTCTCGTGTGGCGGGGTTGAAAACCCCGCAGAAACAGAGGGCAGAGATGGCTCGGAGCGGGACTTTCAGTCCCGAAAAAAGGGAGGCGGGGGTTTTCAACCCCTGACGACAGGGCAAAAATGCGGCGGGCGAAGGGAAATTTGCTTAAGTGCATATGGGGCGCGATGCATCGCGCCCCTACAAAAACGCCGTGACCCATTGTGATCCTCTGGCGTGAATGGAATTGCAATGTCAAAATGGATTCTCGCTCTGCTCCTGCTGATTCTTCTCATCGGGTGGGGCCTGAGTGTGCGCCAATGGGATGCCGACGGCCTGTGGTACGACGAGGTGTGGTCGCTGTATAACGCAGGTGGCCCGCCCGATGGCCCGCTGCCGCCCTGGGGCATCACCGAGCGCATCGCCAGCCAAGACCCCGATCAGGGCATCGTCCATCCGCTGCTGCTAGCCGCGTGGAGCAGCGCGGCAGGCTGGACGCCGTTCGCGGGCCGCATGTTGAGTGCTCTTGCGGGCCTCGTGGCGGTGGCGGTTGTCGCCCGATTGGGCCGCCGCGTCTTCAGCGCAGAAGTGGGGTTGTTTGCAGCGGCGATCATGCTGCTGTCACCGTTTTACATCCACTACACGCATGAACTGCGCGTGATGACGCTCACGACTCTGTGCATCGTGGGCCTCGTCTGGACATATCTTGATCTGATGGACACACGGCGCGTCGCACTGCGTCGGGCCAGCATGTTCGGCTTCGTCATCTCCGGGATGGGGCTGCTGTATACACACTATTTTGCCGCGATCATCCTGGTGGCGGTGGGCCTGAGTCATGTGCTGTGGCTGATTACGGCGAAGTTTGGGCCAAAAGCCAACGATCCGCGCTTCATGCGCCGCTGGTGGCAGGTGATCGGTCTGTTTGTGCTGATTGGCGTCGCGTTTTTGCCCTGGCTGCCCGTCTTCCTGGAAGGGCTGCGCCGCACAGAATCGCGGGCCGATGTCCATGCCAAATCACTCGTGCCGCTGGTGCTGCTCGAGGCGCTGACCTACTACATTGGCTCCGGCCTCGTGCCGCTCACCGTCATCCTGACCGCCCTCGGCCTGGGAGCGGCGTGGCGGCGTGGACGTGAGCAGCGCGTACTGGCAGGCATCGCGGCGGCGTCTGTGATAGTGTTGATGGGCGTGCAGATATGGCTGCAAATTATTGAGCCGGGGCGCGTGCGCTATATGATCGTGCTGTGGCCGACGCTGGCCCTGATGATGGGGCTTGGCGTCGTGTTTCTGGGGCAGATGATCAGCCGCGTGATAGGGCGAGATCTGCTGCGGCCTTATCTGGGGCTGGCCTTCGTCTTGTTGCTGCTCAACAGCGTGCGGGCCAACTTTGATGCTCAGTATGAGGCCCGCATGGAGCAGGCCTGGACTCCGCCCTGGCAGCAGATGACGCGCCTCGTTCAGCAGCAGGGCGGCCCCAACGATCTGTTCCTGTTTTACGCCGGGGCCGATCATGCCCGCCATTTCTACCCGTTCACATTCGTCATGCGCGGGCTGCCGCTGGCCGCCCCCGCGATTCTGTCAGAAGGGTTGGTCGATCCCACGTATGGCTCCGGCATCCAGGCGCAAATTGATGGCGCGGCCCGCCTATGGTATGGCATCGATAAGACTCAGGCGCAACGGCCCGTGTTTGACAAGATGCAAGCGCTCCTTGCGGATCAGTTTACGCTCTGCCAGACGCTGATCGACAACGAGCGGCTTGCCTTTGCGCTGTATGCGCGAGAGTCGGCGTTGTGTCCACAGCCAGCGCAGATTACCTATGGCGATGCGCTGGCCCTCGTCGGCGTCAGTGGGCTTGTTCCGCAAGCTCGCACGCTCCCGATTAGTCTATTGTGGCATGTGGGCGAGGACATCATGGGCGTGACGAGCGTCTCGCTGCAACTGCTGGATGCCGCAGGGACACCTGTCGCGCAGAAGGATGTCGGCATCCCTGGCGGGCCATATGGCGTGATTCGTGACGCGCTTGATCTCGCTGCTGTCCCCAAAGGCCGCTACACCCTCATCATCATCGTGTATCGCTGGCAAAGTGGCGAGCGGCTTATGGGCCTTCGCACTGCCACAGGCGAGACAGGTGAGATTTTGCCACTGGGGATAATTGATTACGCGAGCGGATGAGGCGGTTACCCCCCCGCCATGATAAGCTTCAAGGCGGCTGCATCGACCTCCGCCAGATCCGGCCCCCACACCACGCGACCCGCCACCTCGACGACAGCGCCATCAATATGCGGCCCGAATGCTTCGGAAACTTTGTGCAGGCCCGCGTCGGATATCAGTGCTTCGCGCATAAGATACAGCGTCCAGGGCAAGAAACCGACGATATTATGCAGTGAGGGGGAGGTGGGGGAGGCACTGTCCAGCGCGGCCACGCTGATCACGCAGTCGTAATCCTGCACTGCTTCTGGCGCAGTCAGATGATCCCCCGACGCGAGGATGTACTCAAACATCACCATCTGTGTGATGTTGCCCAGGCGCATCTCCTGATCGAGCAGGCTCTCAATACCATATTCCTGGAACAGCGCTTCGATATCCCTGTCCTCTGCGCCGCCCTCCACGATCACGAGACGCGCCATCGGTGCCGCACGCCGCAGCCCGCGCAAGACCGACCCCAGCACGAGAGGGCTGACGACAGTAGGCGCTTCGGGCCGTGAGGCGAGATTGGGTTTGATGAGAATCCGCGCCGCATTGTAGGCCGGGTCGGGCGGGGTATAGGCAAATGAGGCCACAGCCGCTGTGTTGACGATGGGAAACCGTTTACGAGTCATGAGAAAAACGCTCAATCATATGCTGAAAGAGCGTCATTTAACCACAAACACGCCGCAGATACAAAGATGAGTCGGTAGGAAGCAGAGGTGTTATTGCCAACACCTCTGCCGCTGGATTATCACGGCGTGGCTGTCGCTGTCGGCGTGACGGTGGGTGTCAGCGTCGGCGATTCCTTCTCCTTGTAGAATGTCCAGGGGCCACCCTCCGGGCACACCTGTTGGTAGCCCGCATTCAGAGGATAGACATACCACTTGTACAGACCCTGCTCCGGAAAATCCTCAAGTACGTTTGCCACGTCATTCTGCCGCAGCTCCACCACGCTCTCCCAGATTTTGCCAGAGGGCAGATAGACGCGAATGAGGGTGCGCGGTGTGCGCGGCCCCTGCCAATTGAAGGTGAGCTTGCCATCAATATCAATCGCCCGTGTGCCATCCAAAGGCTGCAACGAGATGATCGGCTCACACACAAAATCAGGCGTCACCGGGTAGCTGTCACCCGGCACAAGCAGCGTCTGGCCCTCGCTCAGGATATTGGCATCTTTCAGGCAGTTGCCTTTTGCCAGCGCAAAAATATCCGTATTGAAGGCTTTGGCGATGCTCGTCAGCGTGTCGTTGAACTGAACCTTGTAGGTCAGACGCCATTTTGCATTTTTGGTGCAAGCGGGTGCGCCGACGGGCGTTGACGTAAACGCACCCTGCAAGCCTTCAATGGTCGAGGCCACAATGAGCGCCTCAGTCGGCGTGATCGACGGGGCAGGCGCGGGCGGCGGAGTGCTGGTGGGTAGCTCAAAGGTAGGCGGCGGCAGCAGGGTATCGGTGGGCAGCAGCGTCACACGCGGCGTGGGCGTTGCCAACGGCGTGCGCGGCAGCAGCGTCTCGCTGGGGGTGACGGCTGGCCCGCCGCTGGTGGCAGAGATCGGCGCGGTTGGCGTGGGATTTTGCAGATACTGGCGGATGGAATCGAGACGCGGCAAAAACAGCCCAATCGCCAGCGCGAAACCCATCAAGACCAACGTCACAAGCCAACCGGGAATAAGCTTCTTCATCACACAATCCTTGAGTAAACAGGCTCACAACAGCTTTACAAATTGGGATCAGCCGAATCGTTCAGCCCATCCGCATCATCGGCCTGCACGATATCATCATCCGTTTTATCGCTCTCAGCATCGGCGGCGGGCGGCTCGTCATGTATGGCTGGTTCCGCCTCAGTCATCACACCAACCTGATCCGACAGATTATCGACATGTACGACATCGACATAACCATGTTCGGCAAGCCCATCAGACGTGAGCAGGGGAGGCTGCTGGATAAGGGCTTCGCTCACACGATCATCGGTTTGAGCGACTGCACTCAGATCGGCCAGGAATTCCGGTTCCGACATTCGCCCATCGTCTGCAATCTCCGTGAGGAATGACGGCTCATGCAGGCTGCGCGGTATCGCCGCCAGAAACTCAGGTTCGTCGTCCTCATGCATCCAGGCGTCCAATGTATCATGAGGGTCGCTGTGATGCGTCTCAGGTGGATAGAGCGTCTGCGGCACGGAGCCAAGCGGCAGACGCAGAGCGACCTGTCCATCGCGCAGATCATAAGCGCGGTTGACGAAGCGCTCAGTCAGATCAATATCATGCGACACGACCAGAAAGGCCGTTCCCTCAGCGTGCGCCAATCCCTGAAAAATCTTCATGACGCGGCGGGCGGTGCGCGTGTCGAGGCCGCTGGTCGGTTCATCCGCCAGAATAATCGTGGGATGCAGCGCCAGCACGCGGGCAATCGCTACGCGCTGCTGCTGTCCGCCGGAGAGCTGATCGGGCAGGCGGCGGGCATGTTCGCTCAATCCGACGGCCTCTAACGCCGCTTTGATGCGGCGGCGGCGCTCCCACAGACCAATCCCCTTGAGGCGCAGCGACATATCAATATTCTCGGCGGCAGAATACGAGGCGATCAAGGGGTAATTCTGGAAGATGAAGCCGATCTGGGTGCGGCGCAAACGGGTGCGCTGCATCTCCCACATACGGGCCACGTCATGCCCTGCCAGCCGAATCACCCCATCAGACGGGCGATCAATCGCGCCAACGAGGTTGAGCAGCGTGCTCTTGCCGCTGCCCGATGGCCCATACAGCGCCACCATCTCACCAAAGCCCACCGCAAGATTGATGCCCTTCAAGACGGCTTTGCTGCCAAAGGAGCGTTTGACATTTTGAAGATCGAGCACCATTGTCATGACGACTCTTTTCCGCGTAAGCGCTGCCACAGCGAACGATGCTTTGGCAGCACCAGATTTTTGAGCAGGGCATCCACGCGATCATCCTCCTCCACGCGGGGACGCAGCAGCACACCGTCGCCACCTTCGCGCACCTCCACGCTGATGCTTGATGCACCCTCAAACACCAATTTGGCCTCATCGGGCAGACTCACGCTGCCATCGGTGTTGAGATGACTCTCCATATCCTGGCCGAGCAGCCCATCGCGCAGCGTTAGGGTGCGATCCGCGTAAATTTCGGCCAGATCACGATCATGCGTCACCATCAGAATCGTGATGCCTTCGCGCTGTTTTTCCTTCAGCACTTCCATGACCTGACGGGCCGTCTTCTGATCGAGAGCGCCCGTTGGTTCATCGGCCAGGAGCAGATCGGGCTTGTTAGCGAGGGCAACAGCAATCGCCACGCGCTGCTGCTGACCGCCCGACAACTGCGGCGGCTTCTTATACATCTGATCCACTAGATCGACGGACGCGAGCAGCTTTTCGGCCTCTTTGCGCCGCTTGAAGAAGCCCATGCCCGTTAGCATCATCGGCAGGGTGACGTTGTGCAGCGACGAGCGATGCATGAGCAGGTTCTGGCTCACATTCTGCCAGATGAAGCCCACGCGCTTGAGCCGATACTGCTCCAGGGCATGACCGCGCAGCGCCCGCAAATTGAGACCCTCAACGTATAATTCGCCCGCATCCGGCTCATCCAGCCCGCCGAGCAAATTGAGCAGCGTGCTCTTGCCTGCGCCGCTCGGCCCGATGATCGCCACCATCTCGCCGCGCTCCATGCGAAAATTGATGCTCCGCAGTGCCTGGGTTTCTTCCGCCGCCGTTTTATAGGTTTTAATGACTTTACGGCAGTCGATAAACGCTGCTTGTGCGCTCATAGGGTAATCCTTGTGTGTTATTTGTATTTGCTGCGTTTTGGCGTCAGATTCACCAGTCACCAGAGGCTGAAAGCCTCTGGCTCCCTTATTGCGCGGCTGAAAGCCCCGCTGCAAAAATGCTCTTATGGCCCGTTTTCTTCTGTTGTTTCTAGATACGGCTCAATCCTGTTTTGACGATCTTTTTGCTGCTGAACATAGTTCACAACAAAATCTAGCTGTTTGGCTCCAAATGTAAGCACACCGTAGCTTTCCTGCCATCTGAAACGCTGCTCTAGATCAGGATAGGTACTGTTCACAGTGCGGGCCGAAGTTCCTTTAGTTCGTTGCACCCAATCACTGATTGCGACTTTCAAAGCAAGCCGTACCACCACATGAACATGATCTTCTAATCCGTTCAAGGCCAAAATTGGACTTTGAAGCGATTTAGATGTCTCATCAATAGATCTATAGACAAGAGATTCAACATCTGCCAGGAGCAAAGGAGATCGATTTTTTGTTGTCCACACAAAATGGTAGTAGCACACATTGAATGGCATATTACTCCTGGACATTTCTCTCAGATGTTTCGGCGGGGCTTTCAGCCCCGCAACACGGGAGCCAGGGGTTTTCAACCCCTGGTGACTGTTGACTGACTCATGGCTAACGACTGGCCCAATATTACTGCTGGACGATCACATCGCCTTCGGCAGCGCCCGTTTTGATCTCAACGCGATCATCGGTTTGCAGGCCAAGTTCGACATCGCGCACGCGTTCGCCCTCCGACGTCAGGATGACAACGTAGGTGCGATCCTGAAACTGATTGATGGCAGCGGGCGGCAGCCACAGCACATTGTCTTTGACCTCCAGCGGCATCGACACCTCAATGAGCTGACCGTTCTGCACATCTTGCAGCGAGGCCGCCACACGCACCGTCTGATCGGCGTCGCGGTTGCTCAGGGGCAGCCGCCGCACAACGCACTGAACGGCAGTGTTGGGCTGATTGAGCACGTTGCACACGCCAATCTGCCCAATTGCCAACTGCTGAATGTCGTTGAAGGACAGTTGGGCGATGGACTCTTTTGGCTCCGGGATTGCCAGCGTGATCACCGCTTTATACGCCGTGACGGTATCGCCCGCCGCAATATTGACTTCAAGCACAACCCCTTCAATCGCCGAATACAGCGAGGACTGCTGAATCTTCTTTTGCGTCTGATCAATCGACAGTTGCGCCGATTCGACAGCTTGCAGGCCGCTGGCATTGCCGCCGCCGTTGGTGATGGCATTTTGCAGATTGATCTCATTTTGCAGCACGCTGTTTTCCGACTGCTTGATGCCGTTGGCGGCGCTGTAATAGCTGGCAACGGCGCTCTGATAGCTGCGCTTGGACTGTGCCAGACTCTCACGCGCCTGCAACACGGACTCGAAGGCATTGTCAACGGCGCTGGCGGAGGAGTCCGGGCGGCTGACCAGATCATCGTAGCTGCGCTGGGCATTCTCTGCCGAGCGTTCAGCCTTCTCTACATTGTCTTTGGCATCCTGCACGCTCGTCCAGGGCAGCGTCGCCTTGCTGCTCTGGAGTGACAACTGCGAATTCGCCAGCGCAAACTGGGCGCTTGTGACACTGTTCTTGTCGGTTGAGCCGCTGGTGGACAGATTGCGTTTGGCCGTATCGAGCGAAAGCTGCTGCGTTTGTAGTTGGGCTTCCAGATCATCGATTTGCAAATCGGCCAGCAGCGTTCCGACTGTGACCGTATCATCGCGCTGAACGAGGACACGGCGCACGTTGCCCGTGACTTCAAACGCGAGTTGGATTTGATCGCGGGGCAACCAGCGCCCGCGAAAATCAAACACATCCTGGACTGTGCCACGCTCAACTGTGTAGGTCACGCGGGCCGCTGCCGTCGAAACAGGAATCGGCGTGGCGGAGGGCAGCACTTCCGCCTGCGCCTGGGCCACAGGCACGCCCGTACTGCCTGCCTGAACGCCGGGAACCGTCTGGGCGGGCGGCAATGTCTGGCCGTTTGGCACGCAGGCCCCCAACACAAGTACGGCCACGAGCAGGGCCACCGCCCCAAAAGACGCTTTCAACATACGATTTCACTCCAGAACAAGCTTTAAATAACTCTCAATGCACAGCCGTCTGTCTCCGACAGGGAGAGGGGCCTATTCCCCGACTTTCATCGCTGTCGAGAGACGTTCGCGCATCAGCAGCACCAGCGAGACGACGACGGTCACGCTGACCATCGCCAGCGCCAGCACCGCATACATCCTGAAAATTTGATCCCAGGCCACGCGCACCTGATAGGGCGGCAGACCCCCGCTGAAATCCAGTAGGGGTAGATACAACTGCGTCGTCAGAATGCCGATGAGCGTGCCGCTGGCGATACCGCTGCCTGCGACCAAGCCTTGCAGCCATACAACGTAGCGCATCACCGCGCCGCGCCCCAGGCCCATCGCCCGCAGCGAACGCAGTAGATCGGCCTGCGCCTGGAAGGAGGATGTACTCTGGATCACGGCGGCAATCAGCGTGAGCGCAATCGAGGCAATGAAGCCGACGGACAAAAATCCGAAGACGCCGCGACGGGCGGGCTGAGCCTGAGCCTCTTGCAAGGCGGCCTCCGGCGCAAACCAGCGCAGAACCGGAAATTGAATGGCGCGGATGGCTTTGAGGACATCATCACGATTGGCCCCATCTTTCAGCGAAAGCCACACATCGCTCGGCAGGGGCGTGCCGGAAATCTCGAAAATAGGATCAATATTGCCGATCAAAAACACGCCTTTGCTTGGATCGAGTGTGGGGAAATAGCGCACTGTCCCCACGACCCGCGCCTTGACCTTGTTCTGCCATTCCCCAAGCGCGTTAACCTGATATTCAATTTCGTCGCCCACGCGGATTTTGTACTGCGTGGCCGTTTGCTCATTCAGGATGACACCCGTGCGATTCTGCGCGAGATCATTCATCAAATTCGCCAGCGGCACATCGGAGAAATCGCTGCGATAGCGCGTGACAGCCGCCAATCCAAGCCGATCCACGCAGACAATCGTCCCCGTGACTTGCTTGCCCTTGAGCATGACGCGCACATCATAGCGGCCAATGCGCGAGTAATAGGCCACGCCCGGCACAGACGCCAATTCCTGCACGGGCGGCGCATTGTAGCCTGTGACAGTCAATTGGGCCGCGCCGCTGCTGCTGGCGCTGGAACTTGTTTGCGCGTCAGCCGCCAGCACCAGTGACAGCGGCGCACCGATGCGATAATCCAGCGTGTCGAGCAGACTCTTATCCAGCGTACTCGCCATTGATGCGGTAAACCCTGTCAAGCTGAGGGTGAAGCCCATCATGAGCAGCGTGCCGCGATAACGGCTGGTGTTGCGCGTGAGTTCGCGCAAAGTCATGAGCAGCGGGACATTGGTCGTGACTGCGATCAGACGTGCGCCGACGCTCAGGATGAGGGGGAGAATCAGCAAAAATGACAGCACCAGCCCAAAGATGAACAGCGTCGGCCCGACGAAGGTGAGCGGATCAGAGAAGGGCGTATCGGCGGTGGCTTGTAGGCCGTTCTTCTGCGTCAGCGTGTACAGCACATACAGCGCCGGACCAAGCGTCACGAAGGTCATGAAGCCCCACAACGGCAGCGAGACAGCACTGCCGCTCTGCCGCCGAAAGCTGCGGACGTTCTGGCGCGTGGTGCGGAAGGCCAGCCACAGGCCGCTGCTGGCCGCAATCAGGCCCGTGATCAGGCCAATCTGGATCGCATCAGTGGAGATATACACGCCGCGCACACTGCTCTGGCCGCTAAAATCGAGGAAGGACGCCGTGCGCCCAATCAGAAACACCAACTGCGGTGCAACCGTCAGTCCGATGCCAAAGGCAATGCCGACCATCGTGAGCCACATCAGCGTATGCACGCTCATGACATAGCGGCGGCTCATGCCACGCGAGCGCAGTTTGACATCCTCTTTTTGCTGCCGCGTGACCAGCAGCCCGGCCACCAGCGACACGAAATACATGACGAGGAAGCCTACAGGCAAAATGATGATGAATAACTGCTGCATGAGGGCGTCGACTTCGGTTTTGAAGCTTCGCAGCCCGGCCTCCGGCGTCTTTTTGGCATCGACGGGGGGCAAA
>DAOTUR010000503.1:0-9898 GCA_034436915.1 Anaerolineae bacterium | reverse complement strand
CCGTAATAAAATATTTATAATCACTTTTTACCCCTATCTGATCTCTAATGGCGCGCAGCGCTTTTGAAAACCCATCGCTCAACTGCCTTAGCCTTCGCTCTTGCGACGTTGCAACACGCCAGTTGAAGTAGCGACATTTATGGTTGCCGCTCAATTTGTGTTTTATAATCAGCGGTAACACTTCCAATTTGTTGTCTACTAACTTTAGGCTGTTGAATGTCAACCATCGAAGCGCTTGTACAACAGTTCATCAATTCACGTCTCCCCCCAGAAGAACAGTATCAAGAGTTGAGCCAGTTTGTGGACAAAGACAAATTGGACGAGGCATTTGCGGAGTTCCGCAAACGCGCGGGACGAATTCGGCGCATGACACCCCCACCGTTGCTATCACCAGAAGGCGGTGAACAAATGGGTTGGTACATTGGTGGGGACAAAATACCGAACGCACGTTTTTGGCCAGATTTGAAAACCCATTTTTTCAAAAAAAAGCAGTGGACACAGGAAGCGATTGATTCAATCAACGATGCCTCCGACAAAATCGTCGCATGGCTTGAACACCCAGTTGCCAGCAGCTTTCAAACTCGAGGACTTGTCGTTGGCTATGTGCAAAGTGGCAAAACAGCGAATTTCACCGCAGTCATAGCCAAAGCCGCCGACGTGGGTTATCGCGTGTTCATCGTTTTGTCGGGCACAAAAGTGTCACTGCGCGCACAAACACAGCGGCGACTTGATCGAGAATTGGTCGAACTCAATGACAATCTTTGGTATACACCCACGCGAACCAGCGATTTTAACCTAACTGACAATCCAAACTTCTTCTTAAACCCAGATAAGGATAGCCATGTCCTTGTCGTTGTAAAGAAAAATGGCAGTGTACTTCGTCGCCTTATTCGCTGGCTTTCAGATGCTTCGCCCGAAATACTAAATCGCTGTCCCATCTTGATCATTGACGACGAAGCGGACGAAGCTAGCATCAATACAGCCTCAAATCAGGCGTCGGGAGATCCCGATACCTATCGACGTACAGCGATTAACCAGCGCTTAATCGAGCTTCTTAAGAAGTTGCCCAAAGCTGCTTATATTGGCTATACGGCGACACCTTTTGCCAGCGTTCTTGTTGATCCACGTTCTAAAACCGACCTATATCCACGCAATTTCATTGTGGCGCTCCCCAAGCCCGAAGGTCATTTTGGGACGGAGCGCATCTTTGGACGGGAGCGTTTGTTGTTGGATGATACGGATGAAGAATTTGAGGGTCTGGATATGGTGCGGATTGTCCCAGATGCAGAGGTTTCTTTTCTTCAGCCCGATTTGCCTAATCATTATGATTTTCGTCCGATGCTGTCTGGTAGTCTGCAAAATGCCCTACATTATTTCTGGATGGCAGCCGCCGCGCGATGGGTACGAGATCAGCAGACCGAACATTCTACGATGTTGATCCATACAACCCAATATATTGACATCCACGAAAAAACGCGCCATCTGATAAAGTCCTATCAAACTCAAATACAGTTGGATCTTGCAGGAGACCAGCGTGAAACACTCCTTCACAAGTGGCGAGAGCAATGGCAGGATGAGCAAAGCCGCCTTCCGCGTGAACAGTTCACAGAGCAGTTGGTCAGTTTTGATGCGTTATTGCCTCATTTATCCAATGTAATTGCACAAACCAATGTGGTTGTCGATAACTATCGAAGTGACAACCGCCTGAATTATGAGAACGGCACACGCTTGCAAATTGCAATTGGCGGCAATACCCTTTCGCGAGGGCTAACACTTGAAGGATTACTCGTTAGCTTCTTTGTCCGTGCCGCAAATTCCTACGACACCCTATTGCAAATGGGCAGATGGTTTGGGTATCGCCCCAACTACTCTGATCTACCGCGCATTTGGATGACAGAGGAACTGCGCAACTTTTTCTATGATCTTGCAACCGTCGAAGCTGAAATCAGGCAAGACATCGATCGTTATGCCGAATTGGGCATGACCCCAGATCAGTTTGGGGTGCGTATACGAATCCATCCTGCACTAGCGATAACTGCGCGTGCCAAAATGCAGCATGCCTCTCAAACTCGCATTGCCTACGACGACAATAATGTTCAGACAGTCTTGTTCAGTCATCGTGACCCTAAATGGCTACGAAAAAATCTACAAGCGGCAGATGAACTTGTGAGTCGAATTCAGAAATTGGGTTTTCAGGTTGTAGATCGTTCTGGTCATCAAGTGCTATACGGCGTTTCCGTCAATATGATTATGGCTTTTTTGGATCAGTATCAGTTTCACGAAATGAGTCGGGAAGTTTCGACACGAGCGCTCAAGGAATACATCCGTCAGCAAAATGGACACAATGTTCTAGTGCAATGGAATGTCGTTTTGCGCGGCGTTACAGCCAGAGAGAAAGCAAACCACGGGACTTTGAAACTAGGCGGACTAGATATGCCGATGTTGGTGCGTACTCGCCGCATTACCCCGGTTGAGTACGCCAACATCGGTGTGCTGATGTCAGACGGGGACACAGGTGCTGATCTGCCGCTTGAACGCGCAGCCTTTAAAGGCAAGAAGGCACACCAAATCCGCGAATTGCGGCAGCAGTATGGGGAGACAAAGAATCGAGGGATGCTCATCCTGTACGTGATTTCCAAAGATTCGCAACCGGGAAAAAGTTCAGAAAAAACCAAACGCGCTCTTGAGGCGGTTGATAATCTTGTTGGTTTAGGCATTGTTTTCCCACCCGCTCCTTCGGATTCAGTCTATGAGGTTGAATATGTTGAAGTGAATCCCGACAATTTGCAAACATATGTCGAACCCGACTTCCTCGACGAAGATGAGAACGAAGCATGATCACACTAGAAATAATTCAGCGCATTTGGTCGTTGATACCACCTTCCGCGCCTGATGACAGCATTGAAGTGCGTGAACTAGACATTTCAGCAGATGGGACTACCAACCCCCGACTGACGATAGACCATCAAGGTCAGCGGCATTTGCTCATCCCGGCACGAACGACTGGTAGGCTCATTGAAGATAAGCGGAGTAGTGGGGTATGTCTGCTGTCAGCAGAATGGGGCGATGAAAATACCTATCGTCGATTTGTCGATCTTGTCTGCCTAAAACCTCATCTCAATGGGCTGTTTGACCTAATTATTTATGAGGTGTTGGCGGAACTGCCCAAGACCAATGTACAAGCAGATCGGGTTTGTTTGAGCGTCCTTAATCGCTGGCGGGAACTCCTGTCGCGAGACAAGCAGCCTATGCCGGAGCAAAGTGCGATTATTGGATTATTTGGCGAACTAACAATATTGCGCCATCTTGCTCAAGTGAACCCGCTGGCATTGTCTGTATGGACAGGTCCCGACAGCGGTCGATTCGATTTTTTTGCGGGTGGACATGCGCTTGAGGTGAAAACGACCCTCCGTAGGCAGGGAATACTACTGAGTATTCATGGTCATACTCAACTTGATACGCCTCAAAACGGCAGTCTTCACCTCGTTGTGGTACAAATTGAAGAAACCCCATCAGACGGCGAAAATCTCCGCGCTCTTGTATACTCATTAGCGGATTTAGGCATAAGTCGCATCGAAGTGTATCGAAAATTAGCGAATTTGGGCTTCACACCAGATATTGTGTCACTACTCGATGATCAGCGTTTCACCGTGACCGAGCGGCGAGTGTATCAAGTTGATGATGCTTTCCCGCGTATCACAGCATCGAGTTTTGTAGGTGCTGATTTGCCACGCGGCGTTATTGCTGTCACCTATACGATTGATCTGTCTGTGCCACCGCCCTACCCTCTGATTGAACATGAAGCATCAGCAGTCATTGCAACGCTGGCAGAAAGTATATTCTAATGCGTTTGACATTAAAATCTGAGCCGGTCAGCCCTACGGGTAGCATAAGTTCAGTGGGCATTCTCAACCAGCTTGGGCGTCCCAAACTGGATACTTTAGCGGTACTGATTCGGGAAACGGTTCAAAATAGTTGGGATGCACGTTTGTCCGATGACGCTATACTCTCTTACATCGTTCATGGTTGGCAACTCCTGCCCTCGCAGCGTCAGGTACTTAGCGAACAAGTATTTTCAGTGCGTCCACCGCTGGCTAGCCTATCAATGACCCTTTTCGACAGTGCTGAGCCGCTACTGGGGCTGATCATTGCGGATCGCGGAACCACCGGACTTGAAGGACCAACCCGTGCCGATGTTGTTCCAGAAGGCTCTCCGCGACGCTTCATTAGTTTTCTGCGTGATATAGGGCAACCCTCCAATCAGAACCTTTCGGGTGGCACTTATGGGTATGGCAAAGCTTCGCTCTATCTTGCAAGTGGTATGAAGACCATTTTGGTGCATACCCGTTGCAAGTTACCCAATGGACAACTAGAAAGCAGATTTATTGCAGCCGCTTTAGGGCAGCGCTGGGCAGATGAGTCAGACCGTCAGTTTACAGGTCGGCATTGGTGGGGACGCGATGGAGGCGATGCTGCCGAGCCAATCCTTGACCGTGATGCCGATGACTTAGCAGCAGCATTGGGTATGGGTGGTTTCACAGATGATGAAACAGGAACTACTATCCTCATCCTTGATCCGTTGTTGAATGATCGTTCCACGAGCGAACAATTAAGTTTTGAAGCTGGCGAGCGTACCTCCTTTCAAGCCTTTAATTTGATGGCTGAATATATCTTATGGTTCTTCTGGCCCAAGATGCTTGACAGCGGATCGGGTCATCCCAGCATACAGTTTCAGCTTCAATGGGAAGAAACGCCAATTAACATACCGCATCCCAAAGATTTCCCCCCTTTAAGAGGATTTGTAGAGGCAATGGATCGGTTAAAAGGACGTGGGGATGATGAATCCTTCCTTCGAGCGGAAGTCCAAAATATTGATTCGGAGCGCCCTCGCCAGCATTTGGGCACCCTCGCTCTTCAGCGATTTTTTGTTCAAAAAGAAACCGTATTCGATACAGGCAGCACAAACAGCCTGTTCGAGGGAATTACGCATCATACTGCCCTCATGCGTCAAGCGGAGCTCGTTGTTAAATATCTCGAAGGCAGACTACTTGCGAATAACAGCATTGGATATGCTGGCGTATTCATTACGGATCCATTGATAGATACGGTATTTGCCAAATCAGAACCGCCAACCCATGATGACTGGAGTCCCGACTCGCTTACAGACAAATGGCACAAAACCTATGTGCGCGTGGCGCTCCGCGACATTAAGTCCCAAATGGCAAGTTTTGCCCAGGCACCACGTACAATTGAGCCACAGGGAATGCTGACTCCATTAGGTGCATTTGCAACATGGCTTGGTGAAAGCTTGATACCAATGGAAACCGGTACAGCAGCTAGCCGCCCTCGCCCCAATATCTCATTGCCTACTTTTCTGGTTCGGAGTGATAGAGCCTCCACACCTGCTCAGCCATCAAGTCCATCAACCTTTTCCAAAAACGATGACGCAGGAAAAGCCTTAATTGGAAGCAATCCTACGCCTGTAGGCACTATGGTAGATACTTTGCCGATAAATTCATTGCCGAACAACGAGTCCTCAGAAAATAATCAACCCGAATCTGCGAATCCTAATTTAACATCAGGAGAAGACTCGGACTTGAATAGTCCATCGCCTCGTGAAAATCCGCCCCCGGCTCCTACATTTCCGACGACCACATTAGCAAAGCTTGAACCCAAGCAATTCACTCGTAAGCCTATTCGCGGGCATTCGAGCGCTGAGATCATCTATGACGAACTTGTCGAATATGAGCATAACCCTGCTCTTTTGATTACATTTAATGTGCGCCATGCAGAAAATGCAGACGGCACAAGTATCACACTCAAAGCTCAAGCCGTTTTAGACAGTGATCGAATCGAGGATGAACCGCCAGTTGGGGGGAGTATGGTACAAGTTGCGCGATGGATTTCGCCCGCTGGTGATGTATTTGCTAATTCTGACGGCAACATCTTCATCTCAGTTTTGGAACCGCGCGAAAAATGGCAGGTTTTAGTATGGCTTCCCGGTGACATCATGGCAAATATCGAACTTGAGGCGAAGGCAGAGGCACAGGCATGAAACGAGTTCAGCGCCGCCCCTATTTAACACCACTGTCCGACCGTGTGGTTGTTGAACAATGGGGACAACAGATAGGTGATCAAATCGCGCCGCTTGGTGATCGCTTACCGGGGTGGGATGCGGGTAGCGATATTCATATTCGAGCGGAAGTGTTTGTCAATGTTGAAGGGATTTATGAAGATTGCCGACTGGAACGTGATGCCAAGTTGCGTTTAGTTATCGTATGGGAATCTGGTGGCACTAAGCTACGAGGAAGTGGCGAAGCTGTCGATTTTATACACAAAGCACCATCTGGTCGAACTAAGTTGACGGCTCACATCGACGGCAAATGGCTGGCAGATACCCTGACTTTGTTCGTCAAGCTCCTTTTTATCAATTCAGGAACGACGCCCCATCTGTTGGTACCCAAATTGAGTGGCAGCATTTTGCTGGAAACACCACCCCATAAAATTCAACTTGAAGGTGATGGCGCTCGTTTTCCCATCGAAGTCATCGACTTTACAACAACAACCTTTCCTTCTCAAGCGGGCTGGTATCTTTCTTGGGATCCCGATGACCTTGCTCAACCTGTTTTGGGAGATGTGCGATTGTATGTCAACAGTAGACACCCGCAAATTGCGGCAGCAGTATCTGACATTAGACCGGAAACTGCCGGAATTCGGGAAGCAGTTCGCCTCGATCTTGCCCAAACCTTAATTCGCGGCGTTTTGTTAAACTCTAGTTTTCTGGAGAATCCCGAACAGTATGCTCCGGGTACGATAGGTGCAGCAGTTAGGGCGATGATTCGGCTCTATTTTGAAGGCTATCAGATTGAGGGTGTTCATGCACTCACCAGATCGCCGCATGAATTCAGTGCTCATCTGCAAGAAAAGATGAAGATTTTTACTCATGAGCAATGACCTTTATTACCTGTATCCGCGATTACCTCAGCATATCGCCCAACAAACAGCGGAGGCACTTATAGTGCAAACGCCAACCGATCTGATAGATAGTTGGGGAACTACCCACGAAGCACTAACATTTGCACCCACTGGAGGGAATCGCATCACTGCGGAGCAACTTAAACTTTTGCGTGCGGCTGTATTTGGCGTCGCGCAAGGGTACGACTATCCTAATTTGTCAGACCAGAGTTCTGCGCGCGACTTTGATATTAAATGTGCGATTCTGCTTCATGAAACGATGAGGCTTCATCCTTCGGAAGGATCGCATAATGAAGTGTGGTCATTTCTGGGATGCATTTTGCTGCCAGATATAGTTCGGTGGCGTTTCGGTGATAGCACCGATACCATGCGTTTTGTTGGGCGTGAACGGGGAATGCGGAGACACGCCTTTGGTAGGCTGTGGTGGCGGGCGTATCTTGCCTACAACCCCAAATGGAAAGAACCTTACGGGCTACTTTCTAGGATGAATGAGGATGATTTAGTTCAGGTGACAGAACGCAGTTCAATCGCAGCACGCCCAGCTTTGTTCCGTTCATTCTGTGTATCGTTTGCACTGGCTACGAAGTCCCATGAACAATTATCACGACGACTCCTCATGCGGGAAGCGAGTAAACGTATGTACCGTCTTTTATCGCTCACTGCGGTGGAGGCGCTCAGCGAGCAGGAGCTTAAAATCTTAACAGACGATGTTTTTGCGAAAACCGCTCAAGCACTCCTTCAGCAACTCTAAAGAACGTCCACAAAGAGGCTGCTAAATTTTCAGAACATGCGTATAATGTCAGAATCGATAGCTTTCGGTGAGCAGTATATGTGTCAAAATATATGCCTCCGAGGTTTACATTACCACATATCCACCTGGCAAGGTTGTCTGGCTAAAGAATACAGTCAACTTTATCCAACCGTCCGGCAGATTCAGGCGATAAGGCAAGCAAGATGACAGATGAGAAAAGAAGTATCGCATCACTATTCTCTGGAGCGGGTGGGTTCGACTGGGGGTTTCATCAAGCAGGATTTGAAACTCGTTTGGCAGTTGAACTCCAAGAAGCTCCAGCGCAAACGCTTGCCCACAACCTGAAACTAAAAATCCGAACCACGTCGATTTCGCCGATGTTGCATGATTTGCCAGCGGTGATTCAAGGCGATGTGCGTAAAGTTGATTTTTCTGCGCTCGTTTCGATGCACCCAGATGTTCTCATCGGAGGTCCTCCATGCCAAGACTTTTCACTTTCAAAGGGTGGCAAACGTGAGGGATTAAACGGCGGACGCGGCAAACTTTATCTAGAATTTTTGCGCGCGTTAATGTTTCTTCAACCAAAGATGTTCGTATTTGAAAACGTTCCCGGTTTCACCAGCGCAAACGATGGACTAGCCTATAGAACGGTACTTGATGACCTTCAAAATCTTGATGATCATCGACGTGCTGCCCTTGAAGCATCTGAACCCGTCAAAGTGCCAACAGACGAAGTTTATGGATATGATATTCTATTTAAAGATGTCGTAGATGCCCCAGCAGTTGGAGTTTCACAAACCCGCCGTCGTCTCATCATTATCGGAATCAGAAGCGATTTAACAGCGCCTTTTGATGATCTTGCGAGAGAATTGTCCGATCAATTGACGCAGGTCTTGACAGGATCAGCATGGAAATTTAGCCGTTATCCCCTCACACCTATCGAGATTTTTGAAGGGCAACCGCTCCACAGATTGAGAATCAAATACCGTCAAATTATGAAGGCTTATCAAGATTTAGGCTTGGATAAAACATTTGCAAAAGCCCACGAGTGGCACCGAGATGTATACGAAAAACTCACTCTCAATGTCGTGAAAGATTATTATTCAGCAATTGGCATGGATTACGATCAAGATCATGATCGAGATGCTTTTAAAGTAGCGATGGTCGAACATGAACAGCTTTTGCAGCAGCTTGATTGGTTGGGTAAGCCAGTATATGACTTAAAAGATGAACAGAACATCCGACCCAGCCAAACGAAAGAGGTTCAGGAAAGAATGTTTCACATCCCACCAGAGGAAAATGCAACATTTGTTGATGGCACCGATTGGAAGGTCACCAGCAAAGATATCAGTTTCATATATCGCCGTTCAGCGCCTCTAAAGCCTGCGTGGACAGTCATGGCACATGGCGGAGGAGGAACATACGGCTATCACTACGAACGTGATCGGCAAATGTTAACTTTGAGAGAACGGGCAAGAATTCAGACTTTTAGTGATGATTTTGAGTTCAAAGGTAGCGATGTTCGTGCGCAGATTGGGGAAGCTGTACCCCCCTTATTGGGCAAACGCATTGCCTGCGCGGTAAAACAGATTTTGGATCAACTTGAGCAACAATCTGAGCAAATCATGGTGCTTCCCCAAATGACTTGTGCATCTCCACAAATGGTTGAGGTATAAACTGATTGCCGACAGATTGTGCTAGAAGCTTTTCTGCCTCATGCTCGGAAGAGCCGTAAAATTATGCCCCTAATCGGAAATATTCCTCTGTGCTACCCTCCTCGATGTTGATATGTTGCACGTATTATAAATTATGGGAGAACCTCGCGATAAGTGAGCAGTATCGTATTAAACAACGGATCGATTTTACGAGAATCGGTACAGCATTTTCGGATACAGATCACGTCTAGGCGATCAAACGACTATCGGCACATTATCGCTACTGGACGAATTGCGTGAGGAAGAGTCCTGAGTCAAGTCATTCCCGATTCGGGTATTTTTATTGCCAGCGTTTATGTCGAAACGTTCACAGCGCTAGCGAACCAATTACTCTAACATTGGATTGAGGAAAATAAAGCCCGCCCAACATTCATCGCCCTCTTGAAATAGTGTTGTTTGGGAGTCCGGTTGCCTCCCTGCTGAATAACCGCCTTTGATCAGCAGAGTACGAAATGCT
>DAOTUR010000502.1:0-2094 GCA_034436915.1 Anaerolineae bacterium | reverse complement strand
AACTAAATAAGCATCAATAGAGTCGTATAAGGGCTATTACACGACCCTAAAACTCTATTTCTCTCAATGTTGAAGACGTTTTTAAATGTCAACTCTAAACGTGAAAGCGCTCCTGTACTGTATCAGCACTTTTGCATTCTGTTTGAAGATGTATGACTCGTTAATCGCCGTAGCAGGGGTCTTTCCACGATAAAATGGATGAGACCGCCCTCTACGAACCCGTTTCACCGTTCATAATCTGCTCAAACGTGAGCCATCCGCCATTAATCCAGTACAACAACTCGTCGGCTCGTAACAGCTCGTCCTCCCCATTGAAAAAATCCACGACAAAATTGATCGGTGGGGTGCCTTCGTCGACCTGATTTGAGATCAGCAGACCCTTCTGATCGGCGATATCTTGCAACCAGTGGTCGGCTATGAGTTTGACCCGCATGCCCGGCTGCGTACACGCGGCGAAGCGAACGGGGTCAAAGCGTTCGCCACGCGGACTATAGACATCGGGGGCTCCGGGCTGATCGAGCATTTTGAGTTCATCTTGCGCGAGAAGCTCATGCCAACTCACCTCCTCGTCGCAGGCCTGGCAAGAGGGAAAGCGATAAAGGGGGAGGCTGCTCTCATAGTGAGCGGTTTGCTGGGTTGCGCACCAGGGGCAAGTCCAAGGAATCAATGTCATCGCACGTGACCTTCTTCAATGAATCATTCTTGTAGCGTTGATACCCGACTCGATGCCCTATGACAAGGGGCATTGTAGGGGGCCAGCGGGGTCGCCGCCGGATCTCTGGAATAACAACCGCCTTCTCCAAAACGGCCTGCCCTGCCCTCAGAGATATTCCATCTCTAAGTATCAGGCGTTTGCTCAAGTGCCTCCGGCAATCGTCGTGGCGGACGAAACACCCAGCTGTGGCACAAGATGCGACAGCTTGTAACGTAACGCCATTGGCAATCCTGATAAAAAAATGAGCTTACCCAATGGATAAGCTCTTTGAGGGTCTTATTCAAGCGGTGGTTTCAAAGCATCAGCTTCCTGAATCAGGCGTTCATACTCAGGTGGCATATGCTGATGCGGAAGCTCGCTTTCCACATCGAGCCACTCACGATATCCCAATTCCAGCAGCGTTTTCAGGACCATATGGTAACGATCCTTCACTTCATCGGATTTGGTTTCGCGCCAGTACCCCGCCAGATACGCCAGCCTGTCCAGCAGGGTCTTATAGGTGGCGGGCGCAACCGGTGTTACTTGGAAGGTGTCCATCGTGTAGCTCCTTGCTCTATCATGGCCGGGACATAAATCGATAGATTGCCATTGGGCGAGGGAAGCGGCAGGCCCATCTGAGCTGGAAAGGTCGCACAATTCGCTTGCCCTGCTTCAAAACTGCCATCCCGTCGGGGAAAGTTATAGACGAAGGCCTGTTGTGTTTCATACGCTGATACCAGCATCTGGCAAATACGGGCGGCCTCATCCTCGCTGACATCAATCTCCCACTGCCAGACGGTTGTACGTTCGCCCTGTTCTGCCAACTCATGTGCACGCACAAACACGGCTGTATCGTCGAAAACGGCACCAGGCTGCGCCACATGATTCTGAAGCTGCTCAATGAGTGCTTCAAGTCCGCCTGCTGCCTCAACCGCCGCTGCTGTCGGGTGAAACCCAAAGATGCGCTCATCCCCGTCGCATTGAATCCCAACATGTCCTGCTTTAATGAGACCAGGCTCACGAGCATACCGAGGACTGCGAAAACCGCCTGTTCCCTGGTATCCGATCAAAGTGATTTTGGACACGACAACCCTTCCTTCGTCTGAGACGAATAAAATATTATCGTGTTCTCTCGCCTCGAAGGGCGATGATCCGTTTGCTATGGTTATTATAAGCGGTTTCAGAGGGGTGTGGAAATAACACAGCACTCTACACATTCCCGCCATAGAGCGTGGCAATAAAAAGAACCACTCTCTCGGGTGGCATTTCATCATGATTGAGCGTAACTACTCAGGCTGGTTTTTAGGCATCACTTCATCCTTTGTTAACTCTTGTGCTTGATTATCTGGTCAATAATTTAGGTCAATGGAAAACATGGAGAGATATTTATTATTTAATAC
>DAOTUR010000501.1:0-13710 GCA_034436915.1 Anaerolineae bacterium | reverse complement strand
GCATCATACAAACATCTCAAGACACTTCACCACTCTGACGGCTATACCTACCAGAAAGGACAAGGCGCTCTCCCTCCCCATGCCTAAAGGCAGGGGTATCCCGCGCCGATTCGATGATGAAAGACAAAGTGATCCTGATCACCGGGGCCACAAACGGTATTGGCAAGGCCGCAGCGCTTGATCTGGCAAAACAGGGCGCGACTGTCGTAATCGTCGGGCGCAATGTCGAAAAGACGATGGCAACCGCTGCCGAGATTCAGCGGCAGAGCGGCCAGCAAAAGGTCGATTATTTGATTGCCGATCTGTCCTCGCTGGCGGATGTGCGGCGTCTGGCGGCAGAATTCAAGAAAAAGTATTCACGTCTCGATGTGCTCATCAACAATGCCGGGGCGACCTTCACCACGCGGGAAGAGACCGTCGATGGCTATGAAAAGACCTTTGCCGTCAATCATCTGGCGTATTTTCTGCTGACCACCCTGCTGCTGGATGTGCTCAAGGCCAGCGCCCCTGCACGCATCGTCAGCGTGTCATCGAGCGCCCATTTCATGAAGGGCCTCGATTTTGATGATTTGCAGAATAAGAATTTTGGCATGATGGGCTTCGGCGCATACAGCGCGTCAAAATTGGAGAATGTCATGTTCACGTATGAACTGGCCCGCCGCCTTGAGGGGACAGGCGTTACAGCGAATGTCCTTCATCCAGGATTTGTTAAGAGTGGGTTCGGCAGCAACAACGGCGGCTTGTTCAGCATGTTCATCAAGCTGATCCAGAGCGTGGGCGCGATCACCCCGGAGCAGGGCGCGGATACCATCGTCTATCTGGCCTCATCGCCGGATGTGGAAGGCGTCAGCGGGAAATACTGGATCAAGCGCAAAGATACACCGTCCGCCAAATTCTCCTACGATGTGGCCGCCAATAAGCGCCTGTGGGAGATCAGTGAGCAGCTCACGAGTGCGGGGCAAAAGGTGTCGGTTTAGGCGGCGGGATACCATTTCAACGTGAGGCAGGATTGGCGTAGGGGCGACCCATTTGCAGCAACTTAAGGATATGTGGCCTCTGATCAGTACGCGGCATCCGCTCACACCAGAGGCTAAAGCCGTCTGTCTAGGGATTACGAAGCCCCGTAAACGGGGCTTAGGGTCGGTAAAAATATAAGTTTCCGTCGAATAACGACATCAGCAATGATTGTAGATACAAGAAATTTCTCGTACCTACAATCATCAGTAAGTTATTCTTTTATCGACCATTAGGGCGAGGGCACAGGCGCGTTTGTAGCCCCATTCATGGGGCTTTGTCACTGTAGGCGGACGGCTTTAGCCTCCGACAAGGCGGCGAGCAATGTCCTTAAAAGATGAATTGTCTTAAGTTGGTGTATATGGGGCGACCCATGGGTCGCCCCTACATCTCCACAATATTATGCGGCCTGACACATCACCACACGCTCTATGTTCCTCCAAAATCAGATTTTAATCCTCGTTGTCACGCACCCCTCTCTGCCTTATCACCATCTCCTCTAAAGCAGTGTCCTGAATCCACGCTACAATGAACGTAACGTTTCTTCCAGAGGATTGAGAGTGTATGTCCGACGAACAACTCAAGCTCGGTTGTATTCTGCCCATCCCCGATGAGGCCACCGCCACGCCACTGCCCTTGCAGCATACAGGCGTCACGGCACGCATCACGGGCGCGATTGCCCAGGTCACGGTGCAGCAGCGCTTCGGCAATCCGCTCACGGAAGCCATCGCCCTGCGCTATCTCTTTCCCCTGCCACACGAAGGGGCCGTTGTCGATTACACGATTACAGTGGGATCGCGCACGATCAAAGCCCAGATGCAGGAGCGCGATGCCGCCCGCCGCACTTATGAACAGGCCGCCGCACAGGGCCAGCGCACCAGCCTGCTCGAACAGCAGCGCCCCAATCTATTCACAATCGAAATTGCCAACGTCCAGCCCGGCGAAACGATTCTGACCGAAGTGATTTATGAGCAGCGTCTGAAATATGAAGATGGCGCGTATGAATTTGTCTTCCCGATGGGCATCACGCCGCGCTTTCACTCGCGCCAGACGGTGCAGACCAGCGCCCCGTCCGATGTCGATGCGCCCGTCACTGCGGATAATTCGCAGGTCGGCCCGGTTGAGATCAGCGTGAGCCTGGATGCAGGCGTCCCCACTGCCGATCCGATCAGCCGCACGCACCCCGTCGTCATCACGCGCGAGGATGAGCGCCATGTGTCGCTAAAGCTGGACGGCAAGCACATTCCTAACAAGGATTTTGTGCTGCGCTACGTTGTCTCCAGCGAAAAAATGCAGAGCGCCGCCTGGAGCAGCAAGAGCGATGAAGGCGATACTGCGCTGCTGATGCTGATCCCGCCGCGCCTCAATCTCAGTGACAGCCCCGCGCCGCGTGAGTTCATCTTCGTGATTGATCGCTCCGGCTCCATGAGCGGTGATCCGATTCGGCAGGCTGTGAATGCGCTCCGAGCGTGTTTACGTGCTCTCAATGAGACAGACACGTTTTTGATCCAGGCATTTGATGACAAGGTGGAATGGTTTGATCCCAAGCCGCGCCCGGTGTCACAGGCCAACGTCAATGCGGCGGATGCATGGCTCAATAGCGTCGATGCACGCGGCGGCACAGAGATTATGGACGCGATTCAAGCGGCGCTGGCGCTGCCCGTCGATAAAGAGCGCCAGCGCTACGTCATCTTCCTCACCGATGGCGCGGTCTCGGCAGATGAGCAGGCCATCGCGCAGATCGCCAAGACGCACGGCGGCGCACGCATTTTCACCTTTGGCATCGGGCCATCGGTCAATCGCTATCTGTTGAGCAAAATGGCCCAGATGGGGCGCGGCGCGGCGGAATTTTTGGGCGCACAGGATGATATTGAGGGCGCACTCACGCGCTTTCAGGATCGCGTCAGCTATCCCGCCCTGCTCGATCTGACCCTGACATGGCACAATGCCACCGCCTGGGACACCTATCCCGCCTCTCTGCCTGATCTGTATATCGGCCAACCGTTGGAGATCAGCACGCGCCTCAAGCGCACAGGCGGAGACGCCTCAGCCATCGCCACCGGACAGGCACGCGGTCAGCAGGTGACGTTTCAAGCGCCGCTGCCCGCTGCAACCGACTCCAATCCCACGATTGAGCGCCTGCACGCCCGCGCTCGCATCGATTCGCTGATGGATGATGCGGCCAAAGGCGGCGACACTGAGAAAATTCGGCGTCAGGTCATCTCGCTGGCGATTGAGCATCGTCTCATGACGCCCTACACCTCATTCGTCGCGGTGGATACCGAGAAGACCACCAGCACAGGCGGCAAAGAGGTCAATGTGGCTGTGCCGCTGCCGGATGGCCTCAAGATGGAAGGCTTCTTTGGTGAAGGCGGCGTGGGTGGAACACTGTCAGGGGGTGGCGCTCAACATGTGATGAGACGGATGAGTGCACCTTCTAACCGTCCAGCTTCTGCTCAGTTTGCCTCATTTGCGCCGCCGCCATCACCTGCGCCAACCGGTTCTCTCCTCAGGCGCAAAGGGACGCCCCCTGCGCCACCGATATCAGGAGGTACACCTGGCAAACCTGATACGAATCTTGGCGCGGACAACACCCCGGCTGATTTTCCTGATTTCCTACGCGAGTCAATGGTTGCTCCTGCCCCCGAAGCCACGGAACAGGAGAAAGAAGAATCACCCAAAGGCGGACTCGCGGGCTTTGTGGACAAAATCCTGGGCCACGACAAAAAGCAGGCCGAGAGCCGCACGACGGATCATTTCCTCGATCAGATCATGACGCCCAAAGATGCCCCGGCGGGCGGCCCGCTGCATGATGCCGAACCCCCGAATATCGACCTGGGGCTGCGCGAACTGGCGCGGACGCAACACGTGAACGGCAGTTGGCAGGATGATGTCGAGATCACGGCGGCGGCGCTGCTGGCGTTTGTGCGGGCGGGCCATACCACGCGGGCCGGATCGTATCGGCGGCAGGTGCAAAAGGCCATGACATGGCTGCTGAGCCAGCTTGGGTCAACGCGAGGCTTTGCGGCCTTTGCCGCGCTGCGGGCATTGGATGATCTGTATGGCGCATCGGGCGATGGCGAAGTGTCGGACTCGGTGCGGCACAGCCTGCCTGCGGCCTCCACAGATGCCGAACGCGCGGCGATGGGTGAAGCGCTGCCCGCGCCACAGCCCATCACTACGCTGGATGAGGTGCGAATCGCGGCGTTTGTGCAGGGCTATGCGCGGCTGCCGTTTGCGCTGCTGCAAGGCGCGGATGGTGACAAGGCGATGGTGTGGGCGCTGGTCGGCGCACCGAAGGCATAGCATGAGATTTTAGGGTATCTGATGAATGGGTCGCCTATTATCGTGGCGCGGTTGTAGGGGCGCAGCGTGCTGCGCCCTTGATCGAGATCATCATTTTTGGGCGCAGCACGCTGCGCCCTTACAGTTGATCCCAAGAATAGCGGCTTAACCGAGTGCCTGTCCTGCACCCCTCTAGTACAGCCTTGCGGAAATTCACAAGCATTTCGTTCAGTTTCTTTTAGCTAAAGTTCGCTATTTGAATTGCGTATCTACTTCCGCAAAGCTGTACTAGCCGCGCAGCGGGAGAGGGGCCAGGGGTTTTCAGGGGTAGGTTTTTTGTAGGCATCACAAAGACCTGAACCACGAAGGCACGAAGGCACGAAGGACGCGAAGATAAAGTTAAAATAGGGTCTGATTCTCAATGGAATACGCTTCCAACGATCCATTTGGGAACCAGACAGAAGGTGTCAGGGCAAGAGAACCTGTTTGTGAGACCTTCTTCATGTTTTTCTTCGTGCCTTCGTGGTTCAAAATGTAGTTTGATTAAAAAACCTACCCCTGAAAAGGGGCCGGTGGTGAGGGCAAATTGCAGACACAACTCTAAAAACGATCAAATTCAGGTTGAAGAAGGAGCACGCATGACAACGAACGCTGATGAGAGCAAGAACGTCTCTCAAGCCGAAGACGACAAGCAAGACGCCAAAGCGGGCGGACTGAGCGGCTTTATGGATAAAGTGCTGGGACGCGATAAGAAAGAGCCTGAGAGCCGCACCACCGAGCATTTTCTCGATCAATTGTACAAGCCGGAGATGCCGCAGCAGGCCGGGCCATTGGCCGGGCCATTGGCCGGGCCATTGGCCGGGGAAGCCCCTCTCTCGCACGAGGAGAATCTGACGGTGCTGGCCCGCACCCAGAATGTCGATGGCAGTTGGCAGGATGAGGTTGAGATGACGGCGGCGGCGCTGCTGGCCTTCGTCCGCGCCAGCCATACGACGCACACAGGCTCGTATCGTCATCAGGCCCAGAAAGCCATGACCTGGCTCCTCAAGCGTCTGCCCACCGCACGCGGATTTGCGGCGTTTGCAGCGCTGCGGGCGTTGGATGATCTGTATGCCGCATCGGGCGAGGGCGAAGTGTCTGAGGTCTTGCGCCACAGCCTGCCCGCTGCCACCAGCGATGCCGAACGCGCCGCGATGGGAGAACAGGTCGCTGTGCCGGAGACGCTTGACAATCTGGATGCCGTGCGAATCGCGGCGCTCGTGCAGGGCTATCCGCGTTTGACCATGCCCAATCTGCAATCCGATGAAGGCATGATCGCCCAGGTGTGGGGTCTGGTCGGCACGCCCAAGGGCGCATGACGTTGTGGGGACGAGAGACTCTTTTCGTCCCCACAATCCTTGTTTGACCTCGCCAAAATCCCGTGTTTGCCCCATCAACGCGCTTGGCAACCCTGGTATGATAAAGGAGGGTTTGACGCCTTACTGGGAGCAAAGCTAACCGTATGACACCACCGCTTCGCACACATCACCTCGCCAAAGCTGTCGGCGTTCACGTCAATACCATTCGGCTGTACGAGACAGAGGGCTTTTTGCCCCCGATCCCACGCGGCGACAATGGCTATCGGGAATACAGCCTGCGCCATCTTGAGCAGGCGCGGTTGGCCTATCTCACCACGCGCTGGCCGTATGTGGGCGACAAAACCCTGCTCCACGATCTGGTCAGATACGCCGCCCATGATGACCTGGGCATGGCGATGGAACTGGCCTATAAATATCTCGCCCACGTCCGCATGGAACGCACCTTTGCTGAGGCTGCCGTTGAATTTCTGGAACGTTGGGCGGCGGGTCATCTGCTCGATTCGCCGCGCCAGCAGGTGCATATTGGCGACGCCGCGCAGCATCTCAACGTCAGCATCGATATGCTGCGGAATTGGGAGCGCAACGGCCTGATCGATGTGCCGCGTGATCCCGCCAATCAATACCGACTGTATAGCACAGCGGAGTTTGGCCGCCTGCGCGTGATTCGCACATTGGTCAAATCCGGCTACAGTCTCATGGCGATCCTGCGAATGCTGCTGCAATTTGATGCAGGCCAGACCGACAATCTGCGCGATGCGCTGCACCTGCCGCCCGAAGATGACCAGATTCAGACCATCGCTGACCGCTGGCTGGTGAGCCTGATCGAATTGGAGCAGCGTGCTCAGGCCATCATTCGTCAGATCGGTCACATGATCGAGATGGCGCACGCCCAGGCGTCAACCACGCTCATCTCCAATGATCCTCATAGTACGAGACGACACAGCGGGGTTTCCCATCGAAAATAACCGCTCACTCACTTCAGTTTTGCGCTGCTGATCATCCCTCACCATCCGGCTATCCTCTTCCAGAAGGGGCGAGGATAGGAGTTAGGTAAAGCCCCTCTACCACGCCGTGGGAGAGGGGTTGGGGTGAGGGTAAAACTAGAGAGCCAGATGAGACACAAGTCCCCCATCTGACGAGTTTTTTGTTACGTGTCTTAAACACGAGATACATTCGTCCTGTTCCTTGACCAAAATCCTCGATATTTACTCATCTTCTTACCATCTGGATCAAGCTTTCAGATACTAAACTTAGTTTAATAGATGCCGTGATCCAGAAATTTGTTCTCAAGGCTCACGGAACGCTGCGTTCAATTTAGAATGCAGTAAAAAGATGGAGGAAACATCATGGATCAAATGGGTTGGCTCGCGTGGATTGTTGTCGGTGCCATTTCCGGGTGGCTGGCAAGCATCGTCATGAAGACGAATCGTGAACAGGGCCTCATTATGGATATCATCGTCGGCATCGTCGGCGCTCTGGTTGGTGGCTTCCTGTTTAATCAATTTGGTACTGCGGGCGTCACGGGCTTCAATATCTGGAGCGTGTTCGTGGCCTTCATTGGCGCTGTGGTTTTGCTCGGCCTGCTCCGTCTGGTCACGGGTCGTACTGTCGTTCCTTCATAAACAGCCGGCGCGGTAATCCTGCTTATGACTGAGAGCCGCATGTGCTGCGTGAATTGGCTTGCATTCCAGGTCATCCGATGACCGACCAGCCACATCCAGCACGGTGAACGTCGTTCCTATCTCGCCTCTGAGAGGCGCACGACGCAGCAGCACACAACCATAAATATAATCAGAACACCGATAGCAACATGTCTATCGGTGTTTTGTTTGTGGGACGACGTGAATCTCCCTCACCCCAACCCCTCTCCCACTTCAAGGGTGAGGTGCTATTTCATTCCTTTATACTCATCTTCGCCTCCTTGTGGGAGAGAAGGGGGTTTATCAACAGCGCTGTCCAAAACTTACGTTAAACAATCCTATCGACGTAAAGCTCCGGTTTCAGGCGCAGCGTATAGCCCAACGTCTGGAGCGTCGCTGGTAAATGGGGATCGCTGATCGCAGACACTTTTTCCAGGGCGTCACGCTTATAGACCGTCATCATCGGCACAAGCACGACAGTGCGGCGGCTGTGCCAGCGAATCCGCATATTCGTCAGCGTCTGCATGATCCAGCGCAGCGGTGCATGACGCCCCACGCAAATCTCACCGCCAAGCGCCCCAAGCTGCGGCGAACACATAAAGGCCGCATGGATCATCGACAGCCAACCGTCTGGAAAGACTTCATCAGCACTGGCCTGAACAATGAGATCACTGGAGGCCGCCCGCCAGCCGATCTCACGCGCCTCAACATCAGTTTTTCCAGGCGCGGACAGGCGGCGAATCGTCATGTGGGGATACTTTGCGGCCAGGGCGCTCACAGGTGCGGCGGCACTCGCTTGAGGATCGCAGTCCACAACGATGATGTCATGGGGCGCAGGGGTTTGGCGGGCCAGCGACTCCAGGCAGCGTGTGAGAGAAGCACCACTTTTATGGCCTGGAATGACCACAGCGACTGAATAGGGGCTTTCGTCGCTCAGGTGATCAGGGTAAATATTTTCAGCCGTGTAGAAAAAGATGTATTTGATATAGCCCCATATGCCCTCTTTGTTGAAGCGGCGGAAGGTGTGCCAGACTTTGATATCGGGCATGAAGCGGATGTGATAGCCCGCCTGCTGAATCTTCTGCGACAGCCATTGATCCTCAAAATCATTGATCGGCTTGCCCTTATAGCCATCGACCTCGTCTAAAATGTGCCTGCGGACGGCGCTGTTCCCACCGTTGAGATGGGTGTGTTCGGCCTTCGCCCGCTGCTCATCGTTCACGCCCGTGACCCAGTTGGCGATGGCATAGGCATCGGTATAGCGGCAGATGCCCGTCACGGCGTTGATCGCGGGATCAGAAAATTTCTGCGCGATGATCTCCAGCCAATCCGGGGGAAAGGTGATATCGGCATCCGTCGTGACGACGATATCACTGCCGCTGGCCCGCCAGCCTGTATCACGGGCATGATGCAGCCCTTTGTTCGGCTCATGCACAAGTCTCAGGTTGCGATGGGGATATCGGGCGATGATGTGTTGGACGACCTGCGCGGTGTCATCGGTGCTGACGTTATCGACGACGATGACCTCATCGGGGAGGCGCGTTTGCTGCATCAGCGATTCGAGCGTTTTACCGATCCAAGCCTGCTCATTGTGAGCACAGATCGCAACGGTCATAGTGAGTTTTTGGGATGTGTCGGGCATTACGCATTACACCTCAAGAGATGGCCTTTAAAAGATCAGGGGATATTTGCCTGGGAGATGTCATCGCAGCCGTTCGAACGGCAAACGCCTATCGAGGCTGTTTCCATTATAGGGTGATCCGCAGCGACCTTCGCACGCCTGCTTCTCAACTCTTGGAGTAATCATTCACCTATCCATGCGACAAAGGTCGTTGTAGGGGCGCTATGTATCGCGCCCTGATTGATTTGTAGGGGATTTGGCCTGGGCAGGATATATCCTGCCCCCTATGCACCAACTTAAGACAGTCCATCTTTTAAGGACATTGCTCGCCGCGTTGTCGCAGGCTAAAGCCGTCCGCCTACAGCCACAAAGCCCCATGAATGGGCCTCATGGCGAGGGAGCAGGCGCGTTTGTAGCCCCGTAAACGGGGCTTCGTACTCCCTAGTACACGTTGGCGGAAGTTCACAAGCATTTCGTTCAGTTTCTTTTAGCTAAAGTTCGCTATTTGAATTGCTTATCCACTTCCGCAAAGCTGTACTAGACAGACGGCTTTAGCCTCTGGTGTGAGCGGATGCCGTGTGCTGATCAGAGGCCACATATCTTTAAGTTGCTGTCTATAGGGCAGGATATATCGCGCCCCTACAACGGCCTTTGTCGCATGGATAGGTGAATGATTACTCGCCACCTTGTTAAATTGTGTTTAAAGGGCCAATGCGGTTTTGTAGGGGCGACCCATGGATCGCCCCTATGATAATCCCACCTCAAATTTTAGACCTACACCATTGGTTATATATTTTCGTTGTCTAAAACAAGCTATTTCAGATTATGATAAGTATCGATATGGATGAGATGCTGCCCCGCTCAGCAGCAAAATATATAAATAAATTCACCATCGAGAATATCAATTCTTAATTCCGTAATATTATGTTATAATTACGGATGTGCATTGCTTTCTCATAAACATCGACAGCGCCTCTCATTACATATATCGCATATCCGTGTGGCCCAGGGGTCGATTCTGTCCGAGGTGGGCGGCCAGTTTAAACATGTCGAGGGGAAAACCATCTACGATATTCTCTCCAGAACAGCTTCAGCGCTATATCCCTCTTTATCAGGCCGCGTTGAATGAGGATGAAACAGATTTAGAGTACACGTCTGCGACGGGCAGAGCTTATCATTCCCACGTTCTCCCCGTGAGAGACGATCAAAAACATATTATTGGCGGTCTGATGATGGTACAGAATATGACACAGCGCAAACACATCGAAGAGCAACTACGCGAAAATCCGCAGATGTTCCTCCAGGTGCTGACGAGCACGCCGGATGTGATTTATATCTATGATGTTGAGACACAGCGTAACGTGTTCAACAGTCGTGATCTGGGGGCTATGCTCGGCTACATGGCGGAGACATTTGCTGAGATTGAAGGTGATATCCTGGCGAATATTCTGCATCCTGACGATAACCACCGTCAGTCTCAGGCGCTTGTGACGCTGGCACAGACGGAAGCTGAGGCTGTCGTTGAAGCTGAGTTTCGCTTGCGTGATGGGGCGGGACAATGGCGCTGGTTTAAGTCGCGCAGCCGTGTGTTCAATCGCCATCCTGATGGCACAATCAAGCAAATTATCGGGCTGTTGCAGGATGTCGACCAGAGAAAACGAACGGAAGACATGCTGCGCGAGCGGGAGTATGTGATCCGACACATTGCGGCCACAGTGCCGGACATTATTTACATTTACGATTTTGCAGAACGACGCAACGTCTACGCCAACCATCCCTTTGGGGAAGCCATCGGCTATTCTGCGGATGCCATCGAAGCAATGGGCGACAGCTTTATAGCCCTCACTATGCACCCGCATGATTGGCCGAGATTTAACGCGCATTTTGCAAAGTTCGCCCAGATCAAGAACGGGGTTGTGCTTGAGCTTGAGTACCGCATTAAGACGCCACAGGGCCGATGGCTGTGGTTCAACAGCCGTGATACCGTGTTTACACGAGATAGCAACGGCGCTGTGACGCAAATCCTGGGCGTTGCCCACGATATCACGGAACGCAAAGTTTCTGATGCCGCTCTGCGCGAGAGTGAAGAACGCTTTCGCCAGATTGCCGAGACGGTTCACAGTGTGTTTTGCATCTTCTCGCCGGACTTTGGCCGAACCTATTATGTCAGCCCGTCTTATGAAACTGTCTGGGGACGGCCTGCGGTGGAGATGTATGAAGACCCAACCTCCTTCCTGGAGGCTGTCCATCCGCAGGACAAAGAGCGCGTGACTCAGGAACGAGCGCAAAAGCCCCTCACAGCGACATATAACGTCGAATATCGCATCATCAGACCGGACGAGACGGTGCGCTGGGTGAGAACACGCGCTTATCCCATCACAAACGCCGAGGGGGGGGTGGATCGCATTATCAGCGTGTCGGATGATATCACCGAGTACAAGCTGCTTGAGAAGCAGGCACTGGCCGCAGCGATGGAACGCGAGCAAAGCCGCTTACTGGCCGATTTTATCGGTCATTCATCGCATGATCTCCGCACGCCACTCACGATCATCCTGACGGGTCTTTACCTGATTCGCCGCATCACCGATCCTCAGCAGCGTGAGGAGCGCATTAATGCGATTGAGAAACAGGTGCATTACCTCAATAAGCTGATCAATGATTTTCACATGATGGCAACCCTGGACAGCACCGCGCATATTGAACTGAGCACCTTTGACATCAATGTCGTTGTCCAGCAGGTCATCAAGCAGGAGCAGACGAAAATCGACGAAAAACAGCAGACCATCATGCTCAATTTACAGGCCGATCTTCCCTCTATCAGGGCAGATGAGGAGAAGATCAGGCTCGCCCTGACACATGTCGTTGCGAATGCCATTTACTATACCGACAGCAGCGGCACAATCACGATTGAAACACAGTGTGTGAGAGACGAGATCGTGATTTCTATTCAGGATAACGGGGTCGGCATTGAGGCGCGGCATCTGCCGTTGATTTTTGAGCGGTTTTACAAGGTGGATACGGCTCGCAGCTCCGGCAAAATCGGGCCGGGCCTGGGGCTGTCGATTGTCAAGAAGATTATGGAGCTGCATCAGGGGCGTGTTGAGGTGGAGAGTGTCTTTGGGCAGGGCACGCTCTTCCGCCTTTTCCTCCCCATCGCGGATCGGACGCCTGAATAGGGCCGCTGCGGGTGCGTTTCATGGCGGCGCTGAGGGAGGCGGTTCGCTGCTGCGGAGTTCATCGGGCAGATGCTCATAGCGCCGCTGAAGCGTCATAAAGGCGATGAGGATATCGGAGCGTGTGATGATGCCGACCAGCGTCTCACCGCGCATGACAGGCAGGCAGCCGATGCGATGCGTGAGCATCAGACGGGCGGCCTCCGTCGCCGGGGCGTCCGGCTCAATTATGATCGGAGCCGCCGACATAATCGCTCTCACCTGCACATGGCTGATGAGGGCCTCATCCTGCCAGCGCTCGCGTATGATAAAGGGCGAGTTGAGCGCATGACGGCAGTCCCGATCTGTCACAACCCCGATCACATGATGACTGCCACTAATGACTGGAAGATGCTTGATATGGTGCTCCTCGATCAGTTCCAGCGCATCGCGCAGAGGCCGCTCAGGGCGAATCGTCACGGGCCGTGTCGTCATAATATCGATCACATTCATCGCAATACCCTCACAGACTTAGAGCGTGTTATACACTTATTGTTTGGTCGTAACCCCTCACCCCCGGCCCCTCTCCCACAAGGGCGCGAGGGGTGCAAAACAGGGCAAGAACGTTCGTTGCTTGGCGCAAACGAATATCTTGAAGCCCTTTCAATGCCAATACGCTGTGTTCGTTAGTAGGCAATACAGAAGAGAAGAACTTTGACCCCACTCCCCGCCTCGCCCCCTGTGGGAGAGGCGGTTGGGAGGTGAGGGGTCAAGTTCATAACAGACTTAAGTTGCGGCGGTGGTTTTTGTCACGCGGCGTGCTCTGACGAGCATCCGAAAAATATCTGACTCCGTCACAATCCCCACAACAGCCTTATGTTCCATCACAGGCAGCCCGCTGATTTTGTGCTTGAACATCAGCTCAACGGCATTGAGAAGCGGCTCATCGGGACTCAGGGTGATGACGCTGGTCGTCATAATGCGCTCAACCGTGAGCTGCGCCCACAGGTGATTGAGTTCCCAGATGCTCAGAGAGGTGGCATCTGACGGACTGGCTTCGCGCACATCGCCCAGGGTGATAATGCCCACCAGGGCGTCATTATACGTGACGGGGAGGCGGCGCACTTTCTTGTCTTTCATGATCTTATGGGCTTCAGAAATAGGGGTGTGCGGTGTGATCGTATATACGGGCTGAGTCATCCACTCGCGCACGAGAATATCCTCAAACATGTTGGTCTCCCCTTATCATCACTGAGATCGTTAGTCTGATCATATCTGCCCCCGACACAACAAAGGTCTCTGCTTTGAGGTGATCAATGTCATGAACGGTGTCATATCTTCATGATTGGCGAGAGGCGGGCGGCACAGACATGACGCGATAGGAATATGTCTTGCTGAGGTTATTTCCATCTGAGGCGGGGTTGGCGTAGGGGCGCAGCCTGCCGTGTCTACACGTTCGGACAAGGCGGGCCTTGTCCCATGCGTACCAACTTAAGGATTTTGTGCTCATTCTGGGCCAAAGACATGGCAAAATCGCTTGCGCCAGGGACTGAAAGTCCCTGTCTCCCGTGTTGCGGGGTTGAAAACCCCGCCCAAACACGCCCAAAAAGATGGTTTGAGCGGGACTTTCAGTCCCGCAA
>DAOTUR010000500.1:0-5605 GCA_034436915.1 Anaerolineae bacterium | reverse complement strand
CCCTTAAGGGGGATGGAACGGCGTCAAAACGCAATGAGGACACAGTTTGTCAGATTTTAAAGACATAGCCGATGGCTTTAGCCGTCGGCGTCCGCTGAGAATGGCTTAGCTTAATGCCTCTGTGGCACGCCATGCCCCTACGATATTACGCGGATTGAGCACCATAAGAAGGCGTTTTTGTAGGGGTTTGGCGTGCCAAACCCACCCTAAAACCAACCAACCGAATGTGTAAAACCCATATATCACATGTGTCTATAGCGATACATGGGTCGCCCCTCCATTTTTTGCTCAGGAATAATTCATGCACCTTGCTCTCAACGCGCAGCTCCTTTCCAGTCAACCCGGATATCGGGCGGCGGGGATTCACACCTATATCCATCAACTGCTGACGCATCTGCCGCAGGCCACCCCGCCCGATTGGGACTTCACGGCCTTCGTGGGGGCGGCGAATCAGGCGGCCTATCCCAACATCACCATGCGCCGCGCTCGGCTCAACACTGACTCGCCGCTCAAGCGTATCGTGTGGGAGCAGGCCATCCAGCCGTTTGTGCTGCCCCCCTTCGATCTGCATCATGCGATGGCCTTCGTCGCGCCGCTGCTAAATCCGCGCCCGTTTGTGGTGACGGTGTACGATCTGACGTTCATTCGCTATCCCAAGCGCCTGACGACAGCGCGGCGGCTGTATCTGCGCCTGCTCACAGGCATCACCTGTCAGCGAGCACGGCGGGTGTTGGCAATCAGCCACAGCACAGGCCGCGATCTGACAGAGCTGTACGGCATCCCCAGCGCAAAAATTGACGTGACGCCCCTCGGCTATGACACAACGCGCTTTCAGCCGCTGCCCGCCGCCCAGATTGAACAGTTCAAACGCAGCAAGAGCCTGCCGGAGCGCTTCTGGTTGTTCCTGGGGACGCTGGAGCCGCGCAAAAATCTCGTCATGCTGTTAGAGGCATATGCCGCCCTGGGCGCACATGAGCGTTTGCCTCTCGTCCTGGCCGGGGGCAAAGGATGGGATTATGCGCCGCTTCTGGCGGCGATTGAGACACACGGCCTGAAGCATGAGGTGCATCTGCCCGGTTTTATACCTGATGAAGACATGGCTCTCTGGTATAATAGCGCCGATGTCTTTGTCTACCCCTCAGTTTTTGAGGGCTTTGGACTGCCCGTCCTGGAGGCAATGGCGTGTGGAACGCCCGTCATCACATCGAATGTCTCGTCCCTGCCCGAAGTGGCACACGATGCGGGACTGTGCTTGCCGCCGCACGATGTGTCTGCCTGGGTTGAGGCGTTGCGTCACACGGCTGCGGATGCCGATTGGCGCAGACAGGCCCGCACAGCCGGCTTGCAATCCGCAGACCGCTACCGCTGGGAGACAACCGCCCGGCAAACGATTGAGAGTTATCGACGCGCTCTGGGCGCGCCAAACGCATGAACGGTAAACTGTCCATCCCTGATCGCCCGACCCTTGAACCACGCTGGCTCTTTCCTCTGCTTGATGCGAGCCTCGTCTTCCTAGCCTTTCTCATGGGCTACTCCATTCGCTACGATTGGCAAATTTTGCGGCCCATCCTCGACCCGCGTCCGTATGGTTTCACGCCATATCTGCCCTTTGCCGCCGGGTACGCGATCCTCCTCTATTTCAGCTACTACCAAAATGGCCTCTACCGCAATGTGCGCGGGCGCAACTGGGGCGAAGAAATTTCGACCATCACCAGCGGCGTTGCCACCTCAACCGTGATTTTGCTGGCGCTCTATTTTGTGCTTCGGCCTGAAGTCACCAGCCGCTTGATGCTGCTCTACACCGCTGCGCTGACGGTTGCTCTGCATTCCGGCTTACGGCTGGTGCGGCGGGTAGCGCTGGCGTATCTTCGCACGCGGGGCCTGGGCGTGCAGCGCGTCCTCATCATGGGCATGGGCGAGACAGGTCAGGCGGTGATGCGCGTGATGGTGTCGCGGCGCGAACTGGATTACAAGGTTGTCGGCTATGTGCGCGACAGCTCCGATGAATCAGAGTTTCAGCCGGGGCAGGTGCGCGATCTCATTCCCGTCACAAGTTTGCAAAGCGGCCTCCAACGACTGCGGCCTGATCTGGTGGTGATTACTCTGCCCTGGCATGATTATGAGCGCATTCAGTCGCTGGCCCAGATTTGCCGCGATCAAAATATTGATGTGCGCCTCGTGCCGGATATTTTTCAGCTCAATTTGCGGCAGGTGCAGGTCGAAAATCTCGACGGCATCCCACTGTTGGGCTTCAATGGCACACAGTCGCTGCGCGGAGCCGAGCGCGTCTTGAAGCGCGTGCTCGATGTTGGCCTTGTGGTGGTCATGGCCCCGCTCTGGTTGCCGATTTTCCTCCTGGTCGCCCTGGCGATCCGTCTGGAAGGCCCCGGCCCGATCTTCTATACGACACGGCGCGTGGGCGAACATGGTCACGCCTTCCCCATGCTCAAATTTCGCAGCATGATCCCCAATGCGGATGAGATGCGCGAGGAACTCATCGCCCAATCAGGCAAAGACCCGCGCCATTTTAAAGATGAGAATGATCCGCGTATTACTCGCGTCGGCCGTCTGATCCGCCGCACCAGCCTGGATGAACTGCCGAATATCATCAATGTCCTGCGCGGCGAGATGAGCCTCGTCGGGCCGCGTCCGCCGCTGCCCTCTGAGGTCGAAACATATGCGCCCTGGCAGCTCCGTCGGTTGCAAACCATCCCCGGCATGACGGGCCTGTGGCAGGTCAGCGGACGCAGTGATGTGCCGTTCGATGAGATGTGCCTGATGGATATCTACTATATCGAAAATTGGTCGATCTGGTTTGATCTGCATATCCTCATGATGACCGTGCCGCGTGTGCTGCTGCGGAGCGGGGCGTATTAAGCCCCTCACCCCAACCCCTCTCCCACAAGGGGCGAGGGGCTTTTCTGACCTGTTCTGCCCGCCTTTTCATGGCATAGGAGAGAACAAAAGGCAGAATGATTCGAAATTCAGGTTACTAAATCACAACCCTCGCGCTGCCTGTGGCATCGTAGCAATATCTTTGCAACTTTTGTGCGACCTATGCCATGCAAAATTGGCGACGTAGGGTACAATAACTTTACCCAAACCATCGACACATGAGAGATATCCTTCCTATGGCTAAAGCGAAAGAGTCCCCTTCCCTCAATCGTGAGGAATTATTTAGCCTTGCCGTCGAAGCGGTGAATCAGGGCAACAAACAGAGCGCTCGCGTGTTGTTCCGCAAACTCATCAGCGAAGACAAGCGCAATACCCGTGCCATGCTCTGGTTGGCGAAAATTGCTGGGACAGAAAAAGAGCGCGAGATGTGGCTCAATAAAATCCTGGATGTCAATCCCAACCACGAAGGAGCGCTGGCCGCCCTGAACAAAAAGAAGCGGCGTGGCGACGTGGAACGCAATCAACTCCTGCTGCGCGTGGGAGTCGGGGCCTATGGCGTTGGCCTGCTGGTGCTCGCGCTCATCATGATCATTAGCGCTGGCAAATAATCTGGGGTCGCTCCATGAATTTTTCTCTTCACACCTCTCACATTGGCACAACCACCATTCTTTACATTCATGGGCGACTTGACAGTCTCAACGTGGCCGCTCTCCAGGAGCGCTTGAATACCCTGCTCGAACGCTATTCGCCGCAGGATCTCATTCTGAATATGCAAGATGTCAACTATCTCAGTGCGGCGGGCCTGCGACTGCTGCATACCCTGCATGAGCGCACTGGACAGATTCGTATTGCCTGCCCATCGGCGCGGGTGATTGAAGTCATGCAGATTACGGGCCTGGATCGGCTCTATGGCCTGTTCTCGACCCAGACCGCCGCTATCCATCAAGTCCGCCCCGTGACCAACGCCCATGTCTCGCTTGAGCAGGGCTGGATGCATCACCATCGCCCCAATATCACCGGGGCCGATACACTGACATGGCTGCGCGATAGTGTGCTCAAATCGCAGAGTCTGCTCAATCAGGATCACGATCACCGTTTGATTGAGGCCATCGATGCGGGCATTCAAGAGCTGATCGATACAGGCACAACCGTCATTGCTGATATCAGCGCCACTGGCTTGAGCCTGGGGCCTTTGTTGAACTCTGGCCTGCGGGGAATCGTGTATCTCGAATTGGCCGAAACCAATCCTGAGCGTGTCGAGGCGCATTTTGCCCGCGTGCAAACGCTCATCACCGATTGGCGACCGCGTGTGCGTGGGGGGAGCATTCGCATCGGCCTGAGCCTCCATGCCCCATATGCCTTTCACCCCAATCACTGGAAACGCATCATCGAATACGCGCAAAAAGAAGCGCTGCCCTTGAGCATTGGCGCAGCACAAACAGCCGATGAGCGTGAATTTTTTGTCTCCGGCACAGGGGCGTTTGTCGATCATCCTTATAAGGTGCTGTTCTCTGTCGAACAGGTTCCGCACATCTCGCCGATTGCGTACCTGGAGGAGACTGGAGCGCTGGCTCTCAAGCCCCTGCTCATCCACCCGATTCATGTGGATGACGCCGATATCCAGCGCATCAAGGCCAGTGGCTCAACCGTGATTCACTGCCCGCGCAGCGAACTGCGCCTGCGCCAGGGCCGTATGCCGCTTGAGAAATATCTCGCGCAGGATATTCCCGTCCTGTTAGGTACGGACAGCCTGGCGAGTTCCCCGTCGCTCAATGTCTTCGATGAATTGGATGTGGCCCATGCGCTGCATTACCAATCCGTCCCGCCGGAACAGCTTCAGACCCTGGTGCATAAGCCGCTGCCAGTGCTTGCTGAATAGCCCTCATCCGCACACGATAACGGCACATCAATTGCTTTCGCCCCGATTAGCGCATAGATTTTTATCTTGCTGCGCTTATGGTTAGGCACGCAAAGCAAACAAAAAAACACCCCTATCGATTTTCTCAAAGAGGTGCTTTTTGCTGATATAGGGTAGGTGGGAGTCGAACCCACACTCGACTGATTTTAAGTCAGTTGCCTCTGCCATTGGGCTACTACCCCGACTTTCATCTCATGTTAGTATAGTAGAAGATGGCCTCTGCTGCAATATGCGGCTCACAAACAGGCGTGATGAATGCAGCACGACAGCCCTCACCCATCCTGATAGGGCTGCGCGAAGATCATCTCGTCATCCGCTTCGGCAATCCAGCCTTCCATACCCTGATACAGAATATAAAACCACACGAAGTCCCCTTCGCAGCGCGGGCCGCCGATCACAAAAAAGATCGCGCCGGCGGGCATCTGGCCGATTTGCTGGGCATCCGTCCCGGCCAAACTGCGAATGTTGAGAGACTTGCCGTTGTTCGTCACCTGTCCGCGCTCATGCACGATCAAATGACTGCGCGGCGCACGGGGGCAGCGGCGCGGCGCACGCTCTGTCACGGGCGTCACCGGGGGCAGACGGGCCGCATCGAAGAGGGTGGCAGTCGGGCGCGGTGTATCAGGGCTGATAGGCTGTGGCGTGCTTGTGCTGCCTGGACCGGACGCACCAATCATGCAGCCCCAAAGACAACCCACCAGCACGATGATCCATACACCAAGCCCTGGACGTGTCATGGCGCGACCTTTTTCTTGGCGGCGCGGGCGGTGGCTTTGGGGGCGGGCAGGGCTT
>DAOTUR010000499.1:0-2661 GCA_034436915.1 Anaerolineae bacterium | reverse complement strand
TATGACCGAATGTTCGCGGGCATTGATGATATTTTTGAATGGGATGAGCCGAAGGCGGCGCAGTTCACCGAGAAGGATTACCCGCGCCTGATGGACATGCTCAAGGAGAAGCCTGCTCTGAGCTTGATGTACTATGCGACCCAGGGCGAAGACCCTGCACCCGTGTGGGGCGATCCCTGGCGGGCGGTGTTTGCAGATCGACCCGCCAAGCTGGGGGCAACAGCCGCCATCAATTGGATCATCGCTAATCGTAATCCCATCGGCATTGAGGCCAATCGTGGACGCATCAATGAGGGCAAAGCCAAATTCCTGTTTTTCAAAGGCGAGGTCACCGAGAAAAGCGATTTGCGGGCGGTGCAGGTAACACGCGAAGTCGGGGAATATTACCGCGATCTGCTGATTCATCGCCTGCCCGGTGCCAACACAGAGCGCTATATGGCGCTCCTGCTCGATGGCTATCTGCTGGGCATCATCGGCCTGCACCTGAGTGATATGCACCGCCACGCGAAAATCAGGAAGGAAACCAAGCAAGGGCTGAAGGTTCTCGATGGCGCGGCCAGCGTCACGTTTGCCTTTACCAATCCCCACCCTGTCTATGATCGCCTGCACAAGCTCACGCTCATGAGCCTCGTTTCGTCATGGTTCTGGGAGGATGTTTTGGGGGATGAATCTTGGTATACGCTCAATGGCCCGCCTCAGAACATCAAGACGATGATGATCACCCAGCACCCAGAGGTCAAGTCGGCCAGAGGGGTCTTTAAGCTGGACGAGCGCAATCAGCAGAAGGATGGCAGCTACAAGTTGGCCTATTCATCGCCGTTAGTCCATCGCACGCACGAAGGACTGCTCAAAGAATGGCTGTCTAAGTTCTCAGAAAAGGTAAAAGCATGACGGACACCACCGCCAATGTGCAGCAGGTTATCGATCAACTCATGACGGAGAAGCTCACTCCCCTTCAGATCAATGCCATGCTGCATGTCCTCAGCAATCAAATCTACCCAGAGGGCCTGCGTCTGGTCTATGTTGCCATTGATGATGTGCGCGAGCAGGACATCAACGCCCAGGCGATGAGCAAAGCCGCGTTTGATCAGCTCGTTGCCAACATCCGCAGCACCGGCGCACCCGAATCGGTTCCGCTCCTGGTGAAGACCGACAAGGGGTGTGAGATCATCAGTGGGCATCACCGCTTTCGTGCTTCCCGCGAAGCCAAGATTAAATATCTGGTGGCGCTGGCCTTTGAGTCGTTGGATCGGGCGCGGGTGCACGCCAAGCAGTTGGCCCACAACAGCATCACAGGCAAAAGCGATGCTCAGATTGTGAAGATGATCTGGGATCGGATTGATGATGTGCAAGCCCGCTTTGAAGCGTTCATCGATCCGAAGATATTTGACAATCTGCCTCAGCCTGTGAGCTTCAAGCCGATTGATGTGGATGTGGCTGCCCTGTCAAAGACGATTTTGTTTGTGTTTCTGCCCACACAGGCCGAGGATTTTGACGCGGCGCTGGAGCAAATCATGCCCAAAGCCAATGTGGATAAAGTCTACATCGAGTAGCGCAGCGCCATTGAGGGTTGGGTGGTGGCCTTTAAACGGGTGCGCGAGGACATGGAAATCGTCAACTCCCCCACCGCACTGGCGATGATGGCACAGTTGGCGATAGAGCGGCTCGATCAGCTCAAAGCAGGCTCAAAATAAATATACCTATGCCTGGAGAGGCGAGAAAAAGCTATGACAGCGAAGCACGATAAGAAATCTGTGCCTTGGGACAAAGACCCTGATATTCTCGCACGGCTGGCGATGGTTGCGACCATGATGAATCAGGGGGCTTTGATTCATCAGATTGCCGCGGCGCTGGGGGTAAGCATCAGCACCGCCAATCGGGATGTGGCGCGTGTGAAAGAGTTATGGCGGCGGGCCTCGAAGGATGATATTGAAGATCAACGAGCAGCCAGTATTGCCAGCTTGATTGAAATCAAAACGCGAGCCTGGGAGGACTATCGTGCCGCCAAGAAATCGGGGGGGCATGGCGGCATGGCCGCGTTACGGTTGGCGCTGGATGTGGAAAAAGAAATCGCCGCCATGCAGGGGACGAAAATTACCAAGATCGATCTGACATCACAGGGTGAATCCATTGCCGATCCTCGCAGATACAGCGATGCCGAGCTTGCAGCTCAATTGGCGCGGCTACTACCAGAGGCGCAAAGCAAGGGGTAACGCCCCGCTCAGCGGCTTGGATATTGTGGAGGAGATGGCGGCGCGTCGTGTGGCGCGGGGACGCTTCATTGACTTTGCCCAGTATATGGACGACCACTATACCCCTGACCCCTTCCACGAGAAATTAGGCGAGATTTTTGATGAGATTGTGGCGGGCAAGCTGCAATTCGTCATCATCAATGCGCCGCCACAGCATGGGAAGTCGAAGGCTTGCTCGGAACTTCTTCCCGCCTACTGGTTGGCGAGACGCCCCAATGATCCGGTTGTGATTGCCTCCTACAACGCTGATCTGGCCCACGCCAAATCGCGTGAGGCGCGCAAGATTCTTCAGAGCGATCCCTTTGGCAATCTGTTTGGCGCTCAGGCCACGCTGGACGATCCCCCAGTGGAGATGAGCGCTGACAGCGGGGCGGTCGATAACTGGCGGCTGATGGCCCCTTACAGCGGC
>DAOTUR010000498.1:0-2321 GCA_034436915.1 Anaerolineae bacterium | reverse complement strand
AATCATTCACCTATCCGCGAGAAAAATGCCCCTGTAGGGGCGCGATGTATCGCGCCCTGATTGATTTGAAGGATATTTGTCATTGGGCAGGATGCATCCTGCCCCTACGAACCCACGATTCTCACGGATAGGTGAATGATTACTCCCCCCTCCGTAGGGAGGGCTAGGGAGGGGTTATTCTTCCGTCTTCTTCGCGCCCAATTCCTCGCGGGGGACGGTCATGCCCAGGACGTTATAGCCTGAATCGACGTGCATGATCTCGCCTGTGATCATGCTGCTCATGTCTGAGGCCAAAAACAGCGCGGCCTGTCCCACATTGTCCGGGGTGACGCCGGAGCGCAGCGGGGCCACCAGATCAAAATGGCGCAGCAGATCGCGGAAGCCGGGGATGCCCGCCGCCGCCAGCGTCTTAATCGGGCCAGCGCTGATGGCATTGACGCGAATCTGCTTCGGCCCCATATCGACAGCCAGATATTTGGTGATGGCTTCGAGTGCCGCTTTGCAGATTGCCATGACGTTGTAATCGGGGATGTATTTCTCCGCCGCGTAATAGGTCATGGCGATGATGCTGCCGCCGTTGGGCATGAGCGGTTCGGCGCGTTTTGCCATCGCCACGAGGCTGTAGGCGCTGATATCCATCGCCATATGGAAGCCATCGCGCGAGATATCGGTGAAGCGCCCGCCCAGGTCTTCGCGCCGCGCAAAGGCCACCGCATGAACCAGCACATCGATCTTGCCATGCTTCTCCTGCACTTTGGCAAAGACGCGATCCAGGTCTTCATCCTTCTGGACATCACACTCTTCCACAAATTCACAGCCGATTTCCGCAGCCAGCGGTTCTACACGCCGCTTGAGAGGCTCGCCCGAATAGCTCAGCAAAATTGTTGCGCCCTCATTCGCCAGCGCCTTTGTCACACCCCAGGCAATCGAGTTTTTGTTGGCGACGCCGAAAATCAAGGCGACCTTGCCATCCATCAATCCCATTTTAGATCCTCTCGTTGGCGCATGTTTTCAACCGCGCTAGACTTTTAATCGGTAAGACTTTAACACGTGGGCTGGCCTGTGGCTACGCATGGCGTAGCAATAGGATTTGAGAGGCCCACAAATGCCGCCCGTCCCGCTGTCAAACAACGATGATACCTGTGTGAGGACAAACAATGCCTGACTCCCTTGAAAAGCCCGTCGTGCTGGTGGCGATGGATTTCTCCGATGATCTGATGCAGCTCCTACGGATCAATGCGCCACAGTTCCAATTTGTGCGCCACTTCCCCGATGTGCCGGAGACAGCATGGCCGGACGCCCAGATTTTGTATACCGGTCGCAAGCTGCCGCGCCCCGATCAGGCTCCACATCTCAAATGGGTGCAGATGCATTCAGCAGGCATCGAGCATCTCTACCCGGAGCCGTTGTATCGGGATCGCCCTGATATCACCTTCACGACGGCCAGCGGCGTGCATGTGCGGCAGATGGGTCAGTTCGCGCTCATGATGATCCTGGCGTTTCATTTCAAACTCAAGCGCATGATTGAGATGCAGCAGGGCAACATCTGGCGTGATGATCGGGCTGTGATTTTCCAGCCGCTTGACCTGCATATGCAGACGGTGGGCATCGTCGGCTATGGCACGATTGGCCGCGAGGTCGCCCGCCTGACCAAACACATCGGTATGACAGTGCTGGCGACCAAACGCGACGCCATGCACCCGGCGCAATCGCCCGATGAGTATGCACCGTCAGGCACAGGCGACCCGACGGGCGATATCCCGGATCGGCTCTATCCGGGCGAAGCGCTGGCGACGATGGCGCGTGAGTGCGATTATCTCGTCAATCTGCTGCCCTTCACCGAGAAGACGCGCCACATGATTAATGCCGATGTCTTTGCCGCCATGAAGCCGAGCGCTGTGTTCATCAACCTGGGGCGCGGCGGCGTGGTGGATGATGCGGCTATGATCGAGGCGTTGAAAAATGGCATTATCGCCGGGGCGGGCCTGGATGTGTTTGAGACCGAGCCGCTGCCGCATACCAGCCCGCTCTGGCGCATGGAGAATGTCATCATCAGCCCGCACGTCTCCGGTGGCAGCGCGACCTATCATGAGAAGGCGGCAGAATTGTTTCTCGCCAATCTCAAGCGCTACCAGGAGAAAAAGCCGCTTTATAACCGCGTGGAACGGGCGCGGGGGTATTAACCAATGGAGCATGTCTCGATTTTGTGATCGTTTTGGTTCAGGAAATCAAATTCGGAAGCGTATCTATTCAGCTCTCCATGCAACAAAATCTCTTGTAGGGGCGCGATGCATCGCGCCCCATATGCACCAACTTAAGGA
>DAOTUR010000497.1:0-18081 GCA_034436915.1 Anaerolineae bacterium | reverse complement strand
TGTCTTAAATTGGTGCATATGGGGGCACGATGCATCGTGCCCCTACGGAAAACGCTCTCCAAAACATGCGTTTAATACGGTAAATCCATTACGTTCCGCCTTATCAAACGGCTTCTTAGCGTGCCACGCCCCTACAACGTGGGATGTGGAAATTAATACTGGTCGTTCTTGATCTTCGAGAAGGTGCTGCGCGGGGCTTCCGGCATGACGAAATACAGGACGATGTAGACGAACAGGCCCGGCCCACCCGCCAGCGCAAACAGCAGGAAGGCCGCCCGCACCAGCGTCGGATCGACGTTGAAGTATTCGGCAAGCCCGGCGCACACGCCGCCCAATTTTTTGTCGCTTGTGGAACGATAGAGACGTTTTTCCATGATATATTTCTCCCTGAGTGATTGACTGATCTATCTTCTATTACGCAGAAGATGGCCGCAGGTTTTAGAAAACCTCCAGGAAAACGGCTCGTCTCATCATTTTTACAGGTTTTTGACGAGATCATCAGCATAAACGGTGACGGCCAGCAGCACGTTATAGGCGATGGGACACATGCCCGCACTTTTGATCAGATCATCCAGCAGCCAGCGAAACTCCGGCGTGATACCTGGATAAAAACTGCATCCTTCGGGCCGATGGATGTAGACAGAACACAGATTGCCCACCAGAAAAGGGCAGGGCTGTGGCGTCATGAGCCAGGCATCGCCATCCGGGTGCGGGCCGAGATAGCGGGCGATAAAATCCTCCAGCGGAAGGTGCAGCGCCGCCGCTAACCGTTCCGCGTCCTCCTGGCGCACCTCAACGGGCAGCACGCGGCAGCAGTTGGCGCACTGTGTGCAATCGATGGCAGCGATGATGGGTGCTGCAATCTCATCGACGAAGCTATCCAGCCGCCCATCATCCAGATCATCATAGAATTGCAGCATATGGCGCATGACATCCCACTCATCATAGTGGGCTTCTGCGAGGTCGGGCAGCGCGGCAATATCGAACACAAGAGTGTTAACCACGATTGAGTGTTGCCCCGACAAATTCAGGATAGCCGCGCAGGAAATCGGCTATCGACACGCGCTTTTTGCCTTCCATCTGCACTTCCGTCGGGGCATACAGATTGTGGCCTGTGCCAATCGCGCACGTGCCTTCGTGGGCCACGACCTCGCCGGGAGCCGCCTCGCCCTCAAGCACATGGCCCTTGTGGATTTTGACCTGCTTGCCCTGCCACAGAGCGTATGTCCCCGGCCAGGGCGTGAAGGCCCGCACCAGCCGTTCGATGCTCTCGGCTGAGATCGTCCAATCAATCGCGCCTTCGTACTTTTCAATCTGCGGCGCATAGGTGACGAGCGTTTCATCCTGCGTCTGCGGCTTGATATCGCCCGCGAGATAGGCGGGCAGCGTCTCAATCAGCAGATCTGCGCCCAACTGCGCCATTTTGTCGTGCAGCGTCTGGCCCGTATCGATTGAGAGAATAGGGATGGCCCGTTTGCTGAGCATCGGGCCAGTATCAAGTCCCGCATCTATCCGCATGATGGTGATGCCCGTTTCTTTATCGCCCGCACGAATGGCGGCATGAATCGGGGCCGCGCCACGCCAGCGCGGGAGGAGCGATCCATGCACATTGACGCAGCCATGCGGCGGCAGATCAAGCATGCTCTGCGGCAGAAGCTGACCGAAGGCCGCCACGATGAAGACATCCGCAGGCCATTGGCGCAGGGCATCGAGCACATGGCGCAGCTTTTCCGGCTGAAGGAGGAGGATATTGGCACTCTGGGCCACAACTTTGATCGGGGAGAGGCGCACCTCGCCGCCGCGCCCGGCAGGACGATCCGGTTGCGTGACGACGCCAATCACCTCGTGTTGTTCAATCAGGGCTTGCAGGCTGGGAACCGCAAATTCGGGCGTCCCCATAAAGACGACTTTTGCCACAGTTTTTATAACCTTTAAAACGAGCTGATCGATACTGCCCGATACGCACAATTAGAACAAAAACTATAATCCTGCCATGAGAGCATTACAAGAGGCGCACTGTTGTCCCTGAGACATTTAAATAGATCTGGTTTAGCAATTGTGACATGATGAAACACATGTTAGGATTACACCACTTGTAAAGATAATATGTTCTTATGGCGACAACTGATAAACAGTGGCATCTAGCATCACCCGCCCCACGCGATCTCCTGTTTCGCTATAAGGGCATGAGTCCCGTCCTGGCGCAGGTGCTCTTTAATCGAGGCTACCGCGATCCACAACTGGCGGCTGATTTTCTCTTGGCGCGTGATATGCGAGATCGCCCTCTGGAGACGTATGCCGGGATGCGGCAGGCTGTCACGCGCATCCGACAGGCCATCCTCAACAAAGAGCCGATGGTCGTGTATGGCGATTTCGACGCGGATGGCGTCACCTCGACCACCCTCATGATGCAAATTTTACGCAAGCTGGGCGCAAACGCTGAAGCCTATATCCCCAATCGCGTGGATGAGGGCTACGGCCTGAATATCCAGGCGCTCGAAGGGCTGCGTGCGCGTGGCAAGAAGCTTGTGATCTCGGTGGACTGTGGCATTCGCTCGATTGAAGAGGCGCGTTACTGCCGCGAAAAAGGTCTTGATCTGATCATCACCGATCATCATTCTGTCGGCAGCGATATTCCCCGTGATGCGGTGGCGGTGGTCAATCCGCAGCAGATTGATTGTGAGGGCAATAAGTTTCTTGCCGGGGTGGGTGTGGCCTTCCAGGTGGCGCGGGCCATGCTGCATGATGCCCTCATCCAGAACAAAGGCAAATATCCGCCGCACAAGGTCGCACAGATTCAGGCCACCTACACCGAACTGATTGACGATCTGTACGATCTGGTGGCGATTGGCACGGTGGCCGATATCATGCGGCTTGATGACATGCACAATCGCATGTTGGTGCGGCGCGGCCTGGAACTCATCAACAAGATTGATGTGGACAATGAGAAGGCCATCGCCAGGCGGCCCGGCCTCAAAGCGCTGTTGAAAGTGGCGGGCTTGAAGGGCGGGCAAATTACGGCGATGAATATTGGCTTCACCATCGGCCCGCGCATCAATGCGGCGGGGCGCTTGGAGAGCGCCATGACCGCCTATAAGCTGCTCTCGGCAGATAATGAGCAGGATGCTCTCCCACTGGCTCGCAAGCTGCATGATCTCAATGAGCAGCGGCAGAAGCTGACCAAAGAGGCGCAGGATCGCATCCGTGAGCAGATTGAAAAGCAACATTTGTACGATCATCCGCTGATTTTTGTCTCGGATGATCTGGTGCAGCCGGGCATCGTGGGGTTGGTGGCGGGCCGCCTGACAGAAGAATTCTATAAGCCGACGATTGTGATGGAGCGCGGCGAAACCGAGAGCCGCGCCTCGTGCCGCAGCATTCCGCAATTTCACATCACAAAGGCGCTGGATGAGTGCGCTGAACTGCTGCTGCGACATGGCGGCCACGCGGCGGCGGCGGGCCTCACAGTTGCCAATGAAAATATTCCTGCCCTGCGCGAACGCCTCATCGATGCCGCGCAGCGGGCCACCGAAGGCCAGGTTCTGACGCCGATTGTCAATGTGGATATGGAATTGGAGATGCGCCAGATGACGGGCAATCTGATCCAGGAGCTGACCCACCTTGAGCCGACGGGCCACGCCAATCATCAGCCGCTGTTCATTACACGCGGTATGAAGGTCATCGAATGCCGCACCGTCAAAGATGCCCATCTCAAACTCAAGCTGGCGCAGGAGGGGCAGCCAGCGGTAGAAGCGATTGGCTTCCGCCTGGGGCAGTGGGCCGCGCATATCCCGGAGTCAGTGGATGTGGTGTATCAGCTTGAGATGAACGAATACAATGGACGCCGATCCCTCCAACTCAATATTGAAGACCTTTACCCCGCAGGACAAAAAACGTGCCATATTTTGCCCTTGTCTTAATCTTTTTGCTTGCAGGCTGCACGATGGGCAGCCCCGCCGCCCCATTGATCCCCACACCCAACGCCACACAGCGGGCCGAACGCGCCGCTCCCATTTCGGCAGCGGGAGCACCCGTCAATCGCTTCGGCGTGGTCGAGGGCTTCTGGTATCCCGATCTCACCTGTGAGCTTGGTGTGGGCTGGGATCGCATCATCTTTGATTGGGGTCAGCATCAGCCGGAGAAGAAGGATGATTGGTACACCCTGAATGTGGATGACCGTTGGTTGAGCGCGGCGGATGCGTGTGGGCGTGAAGTCGTGGCGCTGCTCAAACACTCGCCGGATTGGGCGACGGATGGGCTGGCAGGGCCGGGTCTGCCGAGCGGCCTTGATCTGCCGATTGATGACCCGAACAATCTGTGGGCCAATTTTGTGCGGACATCTGTCACCTATTACAAGGGACGCCTGGGACGCGGCGTGACGCATTTTATCATCTGGAATGAGCCGGATATTGAGGCCGGCACGTATGGCTATGAATTCGAGGGCGATCTCGATGCCTATGCTCGTCTGCTCAAGGTGGCATATCTGGCAGCAAAAGAGGCCAATCCTGACGCGGTGATTCATCTGGCAGGCACAACCTACTGGCATGATGTCAATGCGGGTCGCAAGCCGTATATGGAGCGCTTGATTGATACCATCCAGCAAGACCCCGAAGCCGCCGCACATGGCGACTACTTTGATGTCATGAGCCTGCACATTTACTTTCGCACCGATAGTGTCTACGATATCACGCACAAGATGCGCGCGATGCTGGACGCACATGGGCTGACGGATAAAAAAATCTGGATCAATGAGACCAATGCCGCGCCCACGCTTGACCCGCAGTGGCCTGTGAAGCGTGAGCAGTTCCCCAGGATTGATCTGCAACAGCAGGCGACATTTCTGGTTGAGGCGGCGGCGTTAGGTCTGGCAGGTGGGGCCGAGCGCATTGCGGTTTACAAGCTGTACGATCAGAGTTTGCCTGCGGGGGCCGAGACATTTGGTCTGCTCAGTCCGGTGGATGCTTCAGCGCGTCCGGCGTTCTATGCGTGGCAGATGGTGGCTCGCACCTTCAACACGGTGACGGATGCTACATTGACACAATCTGCAAATGCCAATATCGTGACGATGCACACGGAGACGGGCGAAACGCTGCTCGTTGTGTGGGCGCGGACGGATCAATCCATCACCGTCAACGTCGACTCAGATGCCGCGAGCCTGGATCAGATCGATTTGTACGGCGGCATCACGTCTGCCGCGCTGACCAATCATCCCATGCCGTTTACGCTGGCCGGGACGGTGTGTGATGCCAAAGAAAAGTGCTTTCTCGGCGGGCCGGTGCTGATTTTGCGTGCGCCAGCGGGCAAGACGCTGCGGGCTGATGTGAAGTAGGGTTGTTATCGGTATAGAGAATCGTGTGGTTCGGCCCATCATATTTTCATTTGAGGTGGGATTGGCGTAGGGGCGACCCATGAGTCGCCCCTACAAAAACGCTCTGATCCATGTGATTCTATGGTGTACACTGACCCGAAAAACCGAACTCCTGAAAGAGGGGTTGGGGTGAGGGGTCAAAAGACTGGCATCATGACAACTATTTATGAGGGAGTTTCTCGTGTCTGACGCACAACCAACGCACCAAGCGGGTGAATTGAAATTTTCTTACGGCGGGCAAGCCGTCATCGAAGGTGTCCTCATGCGCGGGGCGCATACCGCCGCTGTTGCCGTTCGCAATTCTGAGGGGCAGATCGTCGTCCATGAACAGGCCCTGAATAAAACCCTGTATCGTGGATGGGTGGCCCGCACGCCGTTTGTGCGCGGGGTGGTCGGCCTGTGGGACTCACTGGGCCTGGGGACGCGGGCGCTGATGTGGGCGGCAGATGTGGCGATGGGCGAAGACTCAGAAGGCAGTTTCAACGGGCCAATTGGCATTGCGACGATTGCCTTCTCGCTGCTCATTGGGATTGGCTTGTTCTTCATTCTTCCCACAGTGGCCGCGACAGGCATTGGTCAGGCGATGGGCTTGAACCCGGACACCACACAGCAAGTCACCACGACAACGCAGACCCCCGATATCAATTCGACAGGAACCGAGTCTACAACCACTGCACAGACTCCGCCGATTGTGACTGTAACCAATGCCAATCCGCTCAATACAGGCATGGGAATTGGCTGGCAGGCCACTGTCATCAATGTGATTGAAAATGTGATTCAACTGGCGCTGTTGGTGGGCTATATGCTGCTCATTGGACAGATGAATGATGTGAAGCGCTTGTTTGGCTATCACGGTGCAGAGCACAAAACGATCAACGCCTATGAAGCCGGGGCCGAATTGACGCCTGAAATTGTCTCGCAATATCCGATTGAACATCCACGCTGCGGCACGGCCTTTTTGCTCACAGTGGTCTTCGTCAGCATCTTCGTCTTTTCCCTGTTGGGCCGTCCGCCGCTGCCGCTGCTGATTCTGTCGCGGGTCATCCTGATTCCGGTTATTGCGGGCATTGCCTACGAACTGCTCAAGTGGACGGCCCGCAATATTCATCGTCCCTGGGTGCGCCTGATCGTCACTCCCAATTTGATGCTCCAGCATCTCACCACGCGCCAGCCGGATCTGTTTATGATCGAAGTAGCGATCACCTCGTTTAAGCGCGTGCTGCTGTCAGAAGGCATGATCTCAGCCTCAGATGCCGAGATTCCTGCGGCCCGCCCCGAAGCGGCGTATAACATCGGTGGTGGCGAAAAGGAAAAGCAGGTGGCGTAATCAGCGCCTGTTGGCGGGGCGATCATGGAAGTGTGATCGCCCTACGTTTATAGTTTGTTTACCCGATACACAGGGAGACACATATGCCTGTCAGCAGGCTGCGCGATATGGCAGGAATCGGCGTTGATCGCATGGGGGCGCTGGCCGATCAGCTCAAAGACCCCAATGTGCTGCGCCTCGAAAATCTCGATACCGATATTCTTCCGCCTCCCGGTGTGATTGAAGCGACACAGCAGGCCGCCACCCTCGATAGTGCCAACAGCTACCTGCCCTTTTTAGGAGCCAATTCTCTGCGACAGGCCGCTGCGGATCTGGTGAGTCGTACCTCTGGCATCGCCTACGATTGGAACAACTCAACGATTGTGTGTGCGGGCGGCCTCAACGGGATTCTTAATGTGCTGCTGGCGCTACTTGAACCCGGCGATGAAGTCGTCATGACTGATCCGATCTATATTGGATTGATCAACCGTGTGCGCTTGGCGGGCGGCATTCCTGTCTATATCCCGTATCAGATTGACGGTGGTGTCTGGCGGCTCGATCCTGAGCACGTGAAAGCGGCTGTGACGCCCAGAACAAAAGTCTTCCTCATGATGAGTCCGGCCATGCCGAGCGGCGCGGTGTTGTCACGGGCCGATTGGGAGGTGATGTGTGCGGCTTGCCAGCAGGCCGGGGCGTGGATGCTCTACGATAGCGCAATGGAACGGCTGTTGTTCGATGATCTCGAGCCTATTCACCCGGCGTCTTTTGCGGGCATGGCCGAGCGCACGATTACGGTGGGGGCAGTCTCCAAAGAATACCGCATGATTGGCTGGCGCGTGGGCTGGATTGTCGCGCCATCTTCGATCATCAACGATATTGGACTGGTGAATATCTCGAATGTGGTCTGTCCAGTGGGCATTGCTCAGGAGGCGGCGGCTGTCGCGCTCCGCACCCCAGACAGCGATGTTGCGGCTGCCACGCAGGAATTGCAGCGCCGCCGTGATGTGCTGCTTGAGGAATTGGCAGGCTTTTCTGTCATCAAGCCGCAGGGTGGATGGTCGATGTTGATGGACACGACTCCAATTGGCCTGACAGCAGCGGAATTTTCGGTTCGTTTGTTGGAGCGTGGCCTGATTGCCGCTACACCCATGACGGGATGGGGCGGCGCACGCAGCGAATATCTGATTCGCTTTGTGTTTTCCAATGAGCCTGTGCCTCGGCTCAAGGGCTTTCGCCAGCGGATTGAGGCAACATTGGGGTAAGAAGGTGGTTTTGGAAACAGGCATGGACGGTCTTCTATGCCTGTTTCTATTTGGTCGGACAACTATAGGTTGTCGCTCGCCATTTTTTGCAGACGCCGCCCACTCACAATGAACATCGGATCATGCGGGCCTTTTTTCTCCTCGGCCTGAACATCAAACCAATTCTCTGACTCCGCAAAATAGCGTTCCACCAGCGCCACATGCTGCCGATCTGTGCTGGCAAGCCAGACCGCGACAGCTTTGGTCGGGAAGCAGCGGTTGGAGAAGGAGAGGATAAAAATCCCCCCTGGCTTGAGCACGCGATTGACCTCTTGAAAGACCGCCAGAGGCTGCGTGAGATACTGCACCGACACCGCACAGGTGGCAGCATCAAACGATTGATCGGGAAAAGGCAGACGGGGATTTTTATTCAGGTCTTGCAGGACAAATTCGTTGAGCTGCGGATTGCTCTGCATCTCATCCTCATTCATGCCGAGGCCCGTGATGCGCTGCGGCGTGATGGTCGCTGGCAGATGTGACCGCCATGAACTCATCAGATCGAGCAGCACGCCGTTCTGGGGCAGATGGCGGGCGTAATAGTCCGTGAGCAGGGCGATGGCTTTGTCATCGATATGAACGACTTTGCGGGCCTGAGTGTAAAACAGTGAATCAGCCGAATCGTCCTGGCGCTTGAAGTAATCAGATGGAAATGGTTGAGGCATAACAAGACATCCCTTGTACCTGTAGATCTGTTTGATAATGCCTCAAAAATATTACGTATCGGACACGGCGGGCCGTGTCCCTACAGGCTGCCATAAATATCGATGTGGCAGCTAAATCGAACACGTAATCGCTTCTGCTACTGTCCCGCCATGCGCTTGAGTTCATACAGCTTCGTCAGCGCCTCAATCGGGCTGAGGCCATCCACCTCGATCTTACGCAGCATCGCCAGCGCCGGGTGCGCCTCTGTCGTGGGCGGGAAGAGCGGCAGGGAGTGCGATTCGCTTTTTGCGGCCCCTTTCGCGGGCTTCTCTTCAAGGGGCGTTTTGGGCAGACGGAAATCCCCGCCCTGCGATTCAAGATGTTTTAACAGTTCACGGGCGCGTTCTACCACCGGGCGCGGCATCCCGGCAATCTGCGCCACATGCACGCCGTAGCTGCGATCCGCGCCGCCCTTGACGACCTTATGCAGGAAGACGATTTCATCGCCGCGTTCGCTCACAGCCACGCTGTAATTGATGGCGCGGGGCAGGATATTGGGCAGTTCGGTCAGCTCATGATAATGCGTGGCGAACAGCGTGCGGCAGTTCAGGCGCGGATTGTTATGGATATATTCAATGACCGAGCGCGCAATCGCCAGACCATCATAGGTCGATGTGCCGCGCCCGATTTCATCCAGAATCAGCAGACTGCGCTTCGTGCTGCCAGACAGCAGCCGCGCCGTTTCGACCATCTCGACCATGAAGGTGCTTTGTCCAGCGTGGATTTCGTCCTGTGCGCCGATGCGGGCGAAGATGCGATCCACCAGCCCGATATCGGCTTCATCCGCAGGCACAAAGCTGCCAATCTGCGCCATCAATGTAATCAGCGCCACCTGGCGAATATACGTCGATTTGCCCGCCATATTTGGCCCGGTGATGATATGAATCCGCGCTTGCGCGTCGAAGTGCGTATCGTTGGCGACATAGCGCGACTCCACGACCTTCTCAACGACAGCATGGCGTCCGCTGCGAATCCGCAGGCTGTCGCCATCATTCAGACGCGGGCGGGTATAGCCTTCGCGCACCGCGACAACCGCCAGCGAGAGCAGGGCGTCGAGTGTTGCCAGCAGGCGGGCCGAGCGCAGCAGCCGCGCTCCCTGCTCACTCAGCGATTGGCACAATTCATCAAACAGGCGGCGCTCAACGGCGAGAATCTCTTCATCGGCATTGAGGACAACGGTCTCATACTCTTTGAGTTCGGGCGTGATGTAGCGCTCGGCATTGACCAGCGTTTGCTTGCGGATGTAATCGCTCGGCGCTTTGTGCGATTGCGCCTGCGTGATCTCGATGAAATAGCCAAACACCTTCGTAAAGCCGACTTTGATCGTGGCGATTCCGGTGCGGCGGCGCTCATTCGGCTCAAGATTGGCGATCCAATCGCGGGCGTGCTGGCTGCGCTCGTTGATGTCGTCCAGTTCTGGCGCGTAGCCAGGGCGAATCACGCCCGTCGCGCTCATATTGGCGGGCGGTGTATCGGGCAGAGCGCGGCCAATCACATCGACAATCTCCTCACAGGCATCCAGCCCCTCGGCAATGCTGTTGAGGGCGGGGATGCTGCTGAGGCGCTCTTTCAGGCTGGGAATCAGGCACAGGCTGGCCCGCAAACTCATCAAGTCACGCGGACTGGCACGGCTGATGAGCAGACGATTGACGAGCCGCTCCAGATCCGCAACGGGCTTGAGCAGATCGCGTAGCTCCTGGCGCAGCGCCTCTTCGCGGGTGAGGGCTTCGACAGCATCCAGGCGGCTGTTCAGGCGGCGCAGGTCGAGCAGCGGCTGATTGATCCATTGGCGCAGCAGCCGCGCCCCCATCGCCGTGAGCGTATGATCGAGCACGCCGAGCAAGCTGCCCTGCGTCTTGCCGCTGCGAATCGTCTGGGTGATCTCAAGATTGCGCCGCGTAAATGGATCGAGCACCATGAAGGCCGAGGTCGAATAAGCCCGCAGCGTATTGATCTGTCCGGTGGAATTTTTCTGCGAGTGGCGCACATAATGCAGCACCGCCCCTGCCGCGCACACGGCAAACGGCCACTCGCGCAGCCCAAAGCCCTCCAGCGTTCGCACGTTGAAATGGGTTTGCAGCGCTTCGGCGGCGGTCTTCTGCTCACACATCCAATCCGCAATAGGCGTGAGATGCATCCCCTCCGGGAACGATATTTTGCGCTTGGCCCACGACTCCGGCAGCAGCACTTCGCGGGGGGCGAGGCGGGCGAGTTCCTCCAGCACCTGGACGGGCGCATTTTCACCCTCTAATTGGGTCGCTGCAAATTCACCTGTGGAAATATCGATATAGGCGAGGCCGGCTTTGTCCCACACGCCTGTTTCCGCATTGCCAATCGGCACGAGCGCCAGCAGATAATTCGGGCGATCCTCTTTGAGCAGTTCTGGCTCAATCAGCGTGCCGGGGGTAATGACCCGCGTGACCTCACGATCCACGATGCCGCGTCCGTCTGGCTCACTCATCTGCTCACAGACGGCGACGTGATACCCCTTCTCGATCAGCTTTGCGATATAATTATCAAGCGCATGATGAGGTACGCCAGCCATTGGCACGGGGGCTTTATGTTTGCTAAAGGGACGTTTGGTCAGCGTGATATTGAGTTCGCGGGCGCACAGTTCGGCATCCGCATCAAATGTCTCGTAAAAATCGCCCATACGAAAGAGCAGGATGCAGTTTGGATACTGCCGTTTCGTCTCTAGATACTGCTGGCGGGCGGGCGTTTCTTGCTCGTGTGGTTTCTTCGCCATGCGCTGTTCCTGCAAATCATCTTTATGGGAATGGTGTTGTAACAGAATAAATGTTCAGTCTGCTATTTTAACAGCGCGACCCAGGCGTTTCAACCATTTAAGGAATAGGATCATGAATCAAGGCGTTATTATTGGTGTTGATCTCGGTGGTACGCAAATCAGAGCCGCTCGTCTGACGCGCCATCTGGATATTCTTGAACAATATAAAACCAAGACATTGGCAGCAGAGGGGCTTGAACCAAGCTTTGCCCGCATTGTCGAGGCGATCCGCGTGGTGTGGCCTGTGGATGGCACGCCCGTCGCGGGCATCGGCATCTCAGCCCCTGGCCCGCTGAATCCGATTACGGGCGTGCTGGTGGCTCCGCCCAATCTTCCGGGTTGGCACAATGTGCCGCTGGCAGATCGTCTCCAGGCGATTTTCAATGTGCCTGTCTACTGCGGCAATGATGCCAATGTTGCGGCGCTGGCGGAGGTGGCACGCGGGGCAGCACGCGGCTATCGCTTTGTCATTTATCTCACCCTCAGCACGGGCATCGGCAGCGGCATCATCAATGATGGTCGGTTGGTTCAGGGGCGCGATGGATTGGGTGGCGAAGCGGGTCATATTCAGCTTGTTGTTGACAATGATCGTGTGTCATCGCTCGAAAAAGAGGCCGCAGGTCATGCCCTGGCGCGTCAGGCGGTCACGCGCATTCAAGCGGGTGAGACATCCATTCTGAATCGTAAGGATCTCTCAACCATCAATGCCCGCGAGATTGGCGAAGCAGCACAGGCCGGGGATGCGCTGGCTCTTTCAATCGTTGAACGGGCTGGAAAGATGGTTGGCCTGGGGATTGTCTCTTTGCTGCATCTCTTCAATCCTGAAATTATTGTTGTTGGTGGCGGTGTGAGCAAAATTGGTGATTTGCTGTTCAAGCCCATGCATGAGGCCATCGAACAGTATTCGCTCGATTCGGCTTTCTGGACGCCACTGCCCATTGTCGAGGCTGCATTGGGCGACGATGTGAGCATCTATGGCGCGGCGGCCCTGGTCGTGACGCATGGCGGTCAGGCGGTCATCAGCGATGTGTTGAAGGCGCTGGAAGAAGAATAGCGCAATAGAGGAGGGCGGACACAATCCGCCCTACATGATTGGTGTTTTAAGAAAAAACAGGGCGAGTCATCACTCGCCCCTACAAATACCGTGTAGGGGAGCAGCGGGCTGCGCCCAAAAGACCAGTCATCATTTATCTTTTAAAGCGCTTCTCTATTAACCAATGGTGCATATCTCGATTTTGCGATCATTTTGCCTCACAAAATCAAATTCTGCGGCTCAGTTTTTGATGGTTAACGGTTCTTAGAGGGCCAAAGCGTCTTTGTAGGGGCGCGATATATCGCGCCCCTACGCCAATCCCACCTCAAATTTACGACATGCACCATTGGTTATTAGATCGATAGCTATAGCAGGAAGATTTTTACGATGTCCTTTAAAGTTCTGGGCCTGAATATTGAAGTCACACCTTCTTCGCTTGCAGGATCGCTGCTGCTGGTTGTCATCTTTACCGGATTGGCCCTCGCTTCGCTGCAACTCTCGCTCATCGGTGCGCTCTTGTGGGGCGTTGTGGCGATGCTGCTGTACTGGATCAGCGAGACGCTGCATCAGTATGGGCATTTTATGGCGGGGCGGCGCGTCGGCTATGCTATGACAGGCGTTCGCATGTGGGGCGTCTTCGGCGCGTCGGTCTATCCCGCCGATGAGCCGACGCTGCCCGCTGCAACGCATATCCGTCGCGCATTGGGCGGCGCACCTGTGAGCATTGTCATCGGGATCGTTGTGGCTGTTCTGGCGCTGCTGCTGCGAGACAGCCTGAGTGCGCCCGTGTGGGGTCTGCTGGTGCTGGTCGCCTTCCTGAACTTCGTCTATTTTGGCTTGGGGGCGTTTTTGCCGCTGGGATTCACCGATGGCAGCACGCTCTTGCACTACTGGAACAAGGCGTAGTCTCTCACCGCAGCGATCAAGAAATATTTGTGGTGATCCGTAGGGACACGGCCGGCCGTGTCCACAACCAAAAGATCGGACAAGGCGGGCCTTGTCCCTACAACAACACCCTTCAACCTCTTTTGCGCGGCCATGCGATGACTTCGCCTCCAAAAATCGGTATGGCGTGGCATCATGTTATAATAGTGATCATCATGAGAGTGTGAAGGAGAGGCGCGATGAGCGATAAACCTTTGACTGTTGAAATTCCTGAAGAACTGCTGGCGCGTGCTCAGGCGGCCAATATTGATGTGCGCCAGACCCTTATCGAGGCGCTGGAGCACAAAATGCATGGGTATCAGCCCTCCGCTCATGCTGCGGGATCGACACGGGCTGAAATCGATGAATTCGTGAAACAGTCCGATTTGCAGCTTGCGTCAGGGGAAGTGCAGCCCCGTCAATGGGGTTATCTCAAAGGGCAAATCTGGATTGCCGACGATTTTGACGACGAATTATCCGATTCGTTCTGGTTTGGGGATGACGAATGAAAATCCTTCTCGATACCCATACATTCATGTGGTTAGAGAAGGATGTAGCTCTGTTATCTGCGTATGGACGCACCATCGTGAGTCATCCAGATACTGACCTTTTTCTGAGCCACGTCAGTATCTGGGAAATACAGATTAAGCTCTCTATCGGAAAGCTGAATGCGAAATTGCCATTAAATGAGCGGGTTACGATGGCTCAATCCTTAAATGGCTTGCAACTGCTGCCGATTAAACTTGAGCATATTTATGTGCTCAACGATTTGCCTCTCCATCATCGAGACCCGTTCGATAGGCTGTTGATCGCACAGGCAGTCTCTGAAGGACTGCCGCTGCTGTCGAAAGATCGCAAGCTGCAAGCCTATCCTGTACAGGTCATCTGGTAGCGGCTTTTCCACACTCCAAACACGGTTGATTATTGAAGCGACAGAGGATACTCCCCATGAACCACAACGAAAACGCCACCACCGAGCACCATATCAACGAAATGATCAAGGTCTTAGAGCATATTCGGCGGCGGCCTGACAGCTATTTTGGCGGCGCGGTGGCCCCCTTTGAGAATTTCATCAACGGCTTCAATGTGGCCTGTTATCTCTTTGTGGATCGCTCCCTGCTGACGGCGGCGCAGGAAGACGTGCTCAAATCCTACGGTATTGAGCGCGTGCTGGAGAAAAGCCTGTATGCCACGCTGCACGAGACGGACCTGAGCGATGAAGAGGCCGCCGATGCCTATCTGGGGGTGATGATTGAGGCGTATAAAAAAATCCAGGAAAAATAGGTGCATCCCCTCTGGATCGCTTGTATCTAAAACACGTTAGTATTCCCTGTGGCAACGCCCTCAGCCCTGACCAATTATGTTATAGTCAGAGGACTTATTGGCGTGTGAAAGCGCGGTCAACGGCGTATGCTCTCCCTCCCCGATTTCCCCAATCGCCAACGCGATTTTTTGCTGGAGATCACCCGCGCAATTACGGCTCAACTCGATGTGACCGAAGTGCTGCGGCGCGTGCTGCGGGCCTCAGTCGTGATGGTGGCGGGGCAAGTGGGCCTCATTGCGCTGCGCGATGAGGATGATTTATTCCGCCTGCGGGCCTATACCGGCTTCCCCGAAGACAAGGTTGATGCGCTCAATGCGCTGCTGCAACAGTTGATTGTGGGCGCAGAAAGCGGCGACTCGGAGTATCTGACGAATAAATTGCAAGAGATGATGCACGTCGTTAATCCTGATCTGCAACAGTCGATTGCGCTGCCGCTGGTGTTTGCCGAGAATCCGCTGGGCCTCCTGATCGTGTTTCGCTCGTATCAGGCCCGCATTACGCCGATGGACACCCAGAGCCTCCAGAGCTTTGCGGATCAGGCCGCGATTGCCGTGAACAACGCCCAACTCTACGAGCGCATCAACCAGGAGCGCCAGCAGTTGGCCGCGATTTTGCATTACAGCGGCGATGGCGTAATGCTGTTGAATGCTCAGTTGGTCATCATTCAGATGAATCGCGCCTTTGAGCAGATGACGGGCTGGTCATCGACGCTGGCGATGGGCCGCAAACTCGATGAGGTCATTGTGTGGAAACATCTTGAACACAATGATCTGAAAGACGCCCTCGCCAAAGGCTGGCCGCGCCAGAAGCCGCCCACGACGATCACGGAAACCCTGTATGTGGAGGGCGATGTGCAGCGGCGCGATGGCATGGTCGCCAGCATTGGCATCACCTATGCGCCGTTGTTCAATCGCAACGGACGGCTCGGCAATATCATCGCCAACGTGCGCGATATCACCAGTTTTCGCCGCGCCCAGGAGATGCAGAACGTCTTCATCTCGACGGTCTCGCATGAGCTGCGTACCCCTGTCGCGCTCATCAAGGGTTATGCCAGCACGCTCAATCGCCAGGATGCCAACTGGGATATGAGCGTGGTGCATCAAAGCCTGCAAGTCATCGAAGAAGAGGCGGATCGACTGGCGGAATTGATCGATGATTTGCTCACGGCCAGCAAAATTCAGGCCGAGCGGACTGTCAATTTACAAATGGCCGATGTGCGGCTAGATTCACTGGGCGAACAATCCGTCGAACGCTTGAAAACCCAGACGACGCGGCATCAGTTTACGCTCAGTTTTCCAGATCGTTTTCCGGCCATTCAGGGCGATGGGCGGCGTTTGCGTCAGGTGATTGACAATCTTCTCACCAATGCCATCAAGTATTCGCCCAATGGCGGCACGATCACCGTTGGGGGACGCTTCACGGATAAGAACGTCACCTTCTTTGTGCGCGATGAAGGAGCCGGGATCGCTGAGACAGATATCGGGCGAGTCTTTGAGCGCTTTTATCGCGTGGAGAGCAATTTGACGCGCAAGACGAAAGGGACGGGCCTCGGCCTGTATCTGGCGAAATCGATTATCGAGGCCCATCATGGCGAAATTTTCGTCAAGAGCGCCCCTGGTAAAGGTTCAAATTTTTACTTTACGCTGCCACGCGATTAACAGGAGATTCCATGCCACCAACACAAACCACCATCCGCTGTAGCAACTGCGGCCAGCCCGTTCCCGCTGTTATCCGCTCGGTGATTGATGTCCAGAGCGATCCGCAGGGCAAAGAAGCGCTGCTCACCAACCGCCTGAACTCGGCCCGCTGTCCCGCGTGCGGTTTCGTCAATCGGGTGGTGACGCCTGTGCTGTATCATGATGCCAGCAAATCGCTGCTCATCGTGTGCATCCCCGGTGAGACGCTGCGCGGCCAGAAGGAAGAAAAGGTGACAGGCGATTTGATGAATGAACTCAATCGCTCGCTGCCCAAAGAATCCTTCCGCGCCTACATGTTCAATCCCAAGCGCAGCCTGACCTTGCAAGGCATGATCGATATCATCATGGAGGCGGATGGGATCACGCCGGATATGCTGGCCTCACAGCGCCGCCGCCTGGAACTGCTGCAAGAGATGCTCAGTGCGTCCAGCCAGGACGCGCTGGAAAAACTCATCACCGACAATGACACCATCATCGACGCGCAGTTCTTCCAGACGTTGCGCCTGGCGGGTGAGCGCCTGATGGAAGACCCACAGAATAACGGCGTGATCCAGCGCTTGATGGCGGTGCAGGATGTCCTCGTCGCCAATTCGTCATTTGGCAAAACGTTGATGGCGCAGCAGCAGGAGAAGATGGGCCGCGTGCAGGAGGTCGTCGCCGATATTGAAAAATTGGGCGAGAATGCCACGCGCACCGATTTCGTCAATCTGGTGATTGAGTATGCGGATGACGAAGACAAATTGCAGGGGCTGGTTGGGTTGATGCGCCCGGTGTTCGATGAGGCGTTCTTTGAGGAATTGGCGCTGGAAATTGGCCGCGCTCCCGCCGACCAGCGTGAAAAGCTGGAAGGCACGCGGGAACTGCTGCTGCAATTGGTCGAATTGATGGACTCGCAGGTTCAGCAGGGCGCACAGCAAACCATCGAATTTTTGCAGATGCTCGTCAACAGCCCGCAGCCGCAGGACATGATTCAGGCCAATCTTGAGCTGATCGATGACGAATTTATGTCGATCCTCGTCGCCAATTTGCAAGAGGCCGAGAAGCGCGGCGACACAGCGCTGTTGCAGCGGCTGCAAGGGATTTACAGCCTCGTCGTCCAGGTGCTGCAATCGCGCATGAGTCCTGAACTGCGCTACTTGAATGAAATGCTGGCGGCTGAAAATGAGGCCGATTTACAGGCGCTGCTCCAGCAAGCCCGCGATTTTGGGCCGGAGTTGATGCAGTCGGTTGAAGCCGTCGAGCAGATGACCCAATCACGCGGGCAGGCGGCGCTGTCACAGCGCATCACGGGCCTGAAAGGGCGCTTGCAAGCCGTGCTGAACGGCGGGCAATAATCGCGTATTTGGGGGCGCAGAGTTGTTCTGCGCCCTGGATATCCTCGTCTTTAAACCGATCCCATCTCCTCGCCAGAGCCGCAAAACCGACGATTACCCTACGCTTGCTATGATGTATGGAACGATCACTCTAGTAAAATCAGTCTCTTACGAGTAGTCTATTCCACTTCACATGTCTGTTTTAAAGGGTAAGCATCCCCATCCCTGAAGGGAGGGGCTTTTAGCCCTAGTGCTTACCAGACTTGGCCTGAGAAGGCTCCGTTAGAGACGAATAGATAGGCACTTCGGGATGCCTCACCAGTTCCGA
>DAOTUR010000496.1:0-3103 GCA_034436915.1 Anaerolineae bacterium | reverse complement strand
CGGCTTGGGAGCGAGCCAGAGGTCACTTAAATCGCTCCTTCCCTTCGGGGAAAGCACTCGGACGGCGACAGCGATGAGAAAGGAAGTACGCCTTTCCCCACCGGGTTAAAACCCAGTGTCCCCAGGCGAACATTTTATGGTTACACAAGAGAATGTTCTACAAGTTATCCTCGTGGCGCTGGTCAGCTATTTTCTTGGATCGATTCCCACAGCCTATTTGATTGTGAAAGCCCGACGCAACGTCAACATCTTTGAAGAAGGCAGCGGCAATATGGGCGGTACAAACACCGCTCGCGTGATGGGCATTCGCTGGGGACTGGTCACAGTCACGATTGACGCCCTGAAAGGCATCGTTGCCGTCCTCTTCTCACGCCTCATCATGCCGGATTATACCTGGACAGCCACCACTGTCGCCTCCATCATGGCGGTCAGCGGCCACAACTGGTCACTCTTTGCCACCCTAATCTACAATGCCGCCAACAAGAGCAAGAGCAGCACCCTGCGCGGCGGCAAGGGCGCGGCGACAGCCTTTGGCACGCTGCTGATGATCGCCCAACCACAGGTGATTATCGTCATGGTCACGTTCGGAACTGTGCTGTTCCTGCGGACTCGTTACGCCTCGCTCGGTGTGCTGGCGGCCTTTACGCTGGCGCTGCCCTGGCTCGTCATCCTGGTGGCACAGAATGCCCTTCCCCCGGTGTATGCGCTCTACGCCATCACCATTGCTCTTCTCATCGTTGTGCGCTTCCGCGAGAACATTCAGCGCCTGCTCACAGGCACTGAACGCCGTCTTGGGGATGCCCCGACCATCTAAGACCATTGCTGTTTTTCATTGAGTATCCTCCTGAACGCTGCTTATGGCAGCGTTTACTGCGTGTGCTGAAAGGACTCATCATGCCTGCTGTCGATTGGTCGAAGGTGCTGCCTGTTATTATTTCAGTGATGGTGATCCTCGCTGTCGCCATTCTGAGAAAATACTCAACAACATTTTCTTCTATTGCTGCTGTGATGCCAATTAATATTCCTCTGGCGATTGTCATTATTTATTTTGCACTCCCTGAAGAAGAACGTCATTCGGCCATGTCGCCTTTTACATCGGATTTGGCGATCAAACTCATCCCGACGTTTATCTTTACGATTGTCGTCTGGCGCATGTTTGCCGCTGGCTATGGGCTGTGGGCGGCGATTATTGTGGGCTATATCGTGTGGGCGATTGGGTTGGGGCTGCTGTTTGCGCTGCGGGCATGGCTGAAGTTTTAATAAGGTAGTGAAGTTGTAGGAGTTTATATGACACATCAGCCATTAGCTGAAGTTTTCGGATTTCCAGTCGATGATTTCTCTGAGCAAGCTGTACAACATCGGCAGCATCGCCTTTGTCCTTACCACAATCGGATTGCTCAATGTACCAAGGACAAAGCCAATGATCCGCTAGGTGTTTGCAGCGTTTTTGACACTCGCGGCAATATTGCTATCACATGTCCTGTACGTTTAAGACAGAATTGGTTGGTTGAGCAAGATGCTGCCAAATTTTTCTTTCCAGAAACATCCCATTGGGCAGCGCTTTCGGAAATACAATTAAACGATGAGCATGGTATATCAGCTGGAAACATTGATCTCGCTCTCGTTGCTTATGATGAGCAAGGTCAAATCATTGATTTCGGATCTCTTGAAATCCAAGCTGTTTACGTCTCTGGTAATGTGCGCCAACCGTTTGAACATTATATGAACAACCCGCATAGTTATCTTGAAACTCCCCCAACATTACCCAATCGTCCTCGTCCAGACTATTTATCCTCTTCCCGCAAGCGACTTGTTCCGCAATTGCTGTACAAGGGCAGTATTCTCAAGGCATGGGGTAAAAAACAAGCCGTAGCTCTGCACAGCGAATTTTATAAGACACTTCCCGCTTTTCCAGAAGTTGAACCCGAAGAAGCAGATATGGTTTGGTTGATTTATGATCTTGGTTCCTCATCAGAAGGGGATCAATATCAATTAAAATTGTCACGTTCGGTCTTTACACTCTTTAAACCTGCATTGGATCGGATTATCACGCCTGATCTAGGCCGTATAGAAGATTTTCTGAGTCGCCTCCAAAAACGGTTACATGGTAAACTGGAAGGTAACGATCTGGCCTAAATTGACGGCAAGGAAATCACTGTGAAACAGCTCTCCTTCTTTGATGACGTTTCTTCGCCTATCGTTAACGTTGCGTCAATTCCTCATCGAAGTCCATTTCGTTATCCGGGGGGGAAAACATGGTTTGTTCCCTACCTTCGGCGCTGGCTCGCTCAACTTAAAACGCTCCCCAATGAATTTGTTGAACCCTTTGCAGGGGGAGGCATTGTTGGTCTTACTGTTGCTTTTGAACATTTGGCAAAACACGTTACGCTTATCGAGATAGACAAGCATGTTGCAGCCGTATGGCAAACTCTGATCCATGAAGGATGTGGACCGGCTCTTGCTCGACGTATTTTATCTTTTGAAATAACAGAAGAGCATGTTAACTACATCATGGCATCTCAGGTGGATGATTTAGAAGATATTGCGTTTCAAACGATTATCAAAAATCGTGTTAATCGCGGGGGCATTCTTGCGAGTGGTGCGGGAAGAATGAAAGCCGGTGAAAATGGACGCGGCCTAGCTTCTCGCTGGTACCCCAAAACATTACATAACCGCATCATGGATATTCATAGTATAAAAGACTCGCTCTCTTTTCTTCAAGGCGACGCTTTAGAATATCTAGAACAATATAAAGATCATGAAGATATTGTGTTCTTTATTGATCCACCGTATACACTTGGGATTAAAAAACCAGGGTCACGCCTATATGACCATTCAGACCTGAACCATGAAGCCATGTTTGAGCTTCTCCAAAACGTAAAAGGTGATTTCCTCATGACCTATGATAATCAACCTTATGTTCAGGATCTTGCAACAAAACATGGATTTGATAGCTACCTTGTCTCCATGAAAAATACACATCATGCGAAACAAAAAGAACTTCTCATTGGTCGAAATCTGGATTGGATGAAATAAAGGACGGTACAGCTTCTACCGTTCTTTATCTTTTACCGTCCTCGATGCTTCTCTTTCGCCTTCTCAA
>DAOTUR010000495.1:0-2415 GCA_034436915.1 Anaerolineae bacterium | reverse complement strand
TTCCCATTCAGAGAGGTGCAATACGAACAAACCATTTTTGGATCATCGTCCGTGATTATCTTGTGGCTTGTCCTTTTATTCTACATCGTCTTGGTCTCTGTTTTAATCTGGAAAAGCCTTATTGTAGGGGCGACTCATGGGTCGCCGGTTTTTCAACACGGGCGCGATATATCGCGCCCCTACAGCCCCGCCATATAGATCGTTTAGGCCTGCCGTGTCCACCCATTCGGACAAGGCGGGACTTGTCCCTACGACAAAAACATCTTCCCGTCCTTCTCCCCGCGCCCCTTGTGGGCCGGGGGTGAGGGGACTACAGCGCGTCAAAGGCCCCCATGCGCCGCGCCCCCAACAAATAAATCCCCATAATGACCATCGGGACAACGGTAAAGGCCGCCGCGAGGGGTAGATTGCCCGTCGTGCCTTGCAGCGAATACACCGTCGGGCCGATGAACGGCGTCGAATTGCCGATGACGGTGGGGATGATGTAATCGCCCAGCGTGAGCGAAAAGGTGAAGATTGAGCCTGCCACGATGCCAGGGAAGGCCAGCGGCAAAATCACGCTGCGAAAGGTTCGATTTGGCTGTGCGCCCAGATCGCTTGAGGCATCCACCAGCGAACGCGGCACGCGCTCTAAGGCCGCGTAAATGGGCAAAATCATGTAGGGAATCCAGACATATGTGAACACGAGGAACATGCCCAGATATGAGAACGACAGCGACGGGCCGCCAATGATGGGCAGCTTTAAAATCGCATCGCGCACGCCGCCAGCCCCCACCGCCTGAAATGCCCAATTGATGACGCCTTCATTGGCGAGAATCAGCTTCCAGGCGTAGACGCGCACCAGATAGCTCGACCACAGCGGCAGCAGCACCAGCAGATACAAAAATCCTCGGCGGCGCGGCGGGGCATAGCGGGCCATGTAATAGGCCAGCGGGAAGGCGATCAAGGCGCAGGCAGCGGTGACGCAGAGTGCCATCATTGCGGTGCGGCCCACCACCTCCATATTCGAGGCGGTGAAGAGTGTGGCATAGGTTTTCAGCGATGGCTCGTGGATGATGACGCCTGAAAAATCATCCACCGTATAAAAGCTGTTGATGACCAGCACCAGCAGCGATCCCAGATAGAACACCCCCAGCCACAGCAGCGGCGGGATGAGCAACCCCGCCAGAATCGCGGCGGGATGGCGGAAGAAAAATGAGGACAGGCGCAGACTCAGACCGTCGCGCTGAGAGTTCTTTGCTTTCATACGGCCTCTCTCATGGAATCAATTCGCGCAGGTCGTCGCGCCGCCACACCATCACCACCGAGCGTCCCCGTGCTGTCTGACCATCCTGGCGCGTGTTCTGCTCCTGCACGATGAGTTCGCCGCCATCATCGATATCGATCATATAGCGCGTGCTCATGCCCAGATAAAACACCTCGCGGATTTTGCCGGGAATGAGCTGGCGTCCAGGCGGAATCGACTCGTCGGGATGGAGGATACGAATCTTCTCCGGGCGCACAGCGAAAATCCCCTCTTTGCCGCCGTATTTAACCGCCTGCTCGCCTTTAAAAATATTCGATGTGCCGACGAAGGTAGCGACAAATTCGGTGCGCGGATTTTGATAAATCTCAGCGGGCGTCCCGACCTGCTCAATTTTGCCCTGATTGAAGACCGCAATGCGATCACTCATCGTCATGGCCTCTTCCTGGTCGTGCGTGACGAACACGAAGGTGATGCCAAAGCGATGCTGAATCGCCTTGAGTTCAAGCTGCATCTGCTGGCGCAGTTTGAGATCGAGCGCACCCAACGGCTCATCCAGCAGCAGCACGCTCGGCTCATTGATGAGCGCCCGTGCCAATGCCACGCGCTGCCGCTGCCCGCCAGAGAGCTGCGACGGTTTGCGATCCTGCATCCCATTGAGCTGCACGACATCGAGCATCTCTTTGACGCGCTGCTGACGCATGGGTTTGGGGACACCCTTAACCATCAGGCCGTAGCCGATATTTTCGCCAATCGTCATATGCGGGAAGAGGGCATAATCCTGAAAGACCGTGTTCACATCCCGCGAGAAGGGCGGCAGTTGGGTGACATCCTGCCCGAATAGCTCAATCACGCCCGCTGTTGGCTGTTCAAAGCCCGCGATCAGGCGCAAACACGTCGTCTTGCCTGACCCGGAGGGGCCGAGCATGGCGAAAAATTCGCCATCCGCCACCTCCAGATCAACATTGTCAACAGCCCTCACGCTGCCAAAATGACGACTCACAGCCTTAAACGAGACTGCCGCGCCATTCGTGGATTTTGCACTCATCGAATCGGCGCGGGATACCCCTGCCTTGAGGCAGGGGGAGGGAGAGCGCCTTGTCCTTTCTGGTAGGTATAGCCGTCAGAGTGGTGAAGTGTCTTGAGATGTTTGTGCGATGCCGTGACTTTGC
>DAOTUR010000494.1:0-3601 GCA_034436915.1 Anaerolineae bacterium | reverse complement strand
GCAAAGTCACGGCATCGCACAAACATCTCAAGACACTTCACCACTCTGACGGCTATACCTACCAGAAAGGACAAGGCGCTCTCCCTCCCCCTGCCTCAAGGCAGGGGTATCCCGCGCCGTATGCCCCTGTGAGGACAATCCGACGACAGGCTGTACAATAGAATCCAATAATCTCTTTAGCGGAAATAGACGATTTCTATGCGGACACATCCGATTATCGAAATGGCTGAACTCGAAGCGTTCGAGCGAGCCGCTCGTGAAGGCAGCTTTACCCGCGCTGCTGATGAACTGGGTTTGACACAGCCTTCAATCAGTGCGCGCATCGCCTCACTGGAAAAAACACTCGGCTGTGAGATGTTTGAGCGCGGGGGCCGTCATCTCAAGATGACAACCGCAGGCAAGGTGTTTCTGCCGTATGCCCGCCGTATCCTGGCAACAATGCAGGATGGCATGGAGGCAGTAGATCGCTGTGTCTCCGGGCGCATGGGCAGCCTCAGCATGGTGGCAATGAATGCCCAGGCGCTTTACATCCTGCCGGAGCCAATGGCCCGTTTCCGCCAGATGTACCCGGCTGTCGATTTATCGATTCGTCTGCGTGCGCCTGATGAAATCCGTGATATGCTGCTGGATGGCGAGGCCGTGCTTGGCCTGACGGGTGCGCCCATGTGGGCCAAAGGGCTGATCGTCCATGCTACCTTTCATGAGGCGGTGCGCCCGACTGTGTCAACGCATCATGCGCTGGCGCAGCGCCAGCAGGAGCAGGGCGGCAGGCTGTCCGTGACGGATTTGTACGACCATATCATCTATCGCATCACCCTCAGCCCCAACGTTACAGCGCTGGTCGAGAATATTGCCGAGGCCGCACGCCAGGGCAGCGGCGGGGCTGTCATCCAGATTCCCGCGACGATGGGGATCAGTCTTCTGATTCAGGGCCAGGGCGTGGCCTTCCTGCCTGAAAATGCCGTTCGCCGTCATATCAATGATGGACGATTGGTCTTCCTGAATATCACCGATATTCCGCCGCTGGTGGATGAGGTGCTGCTGGTGTCGCTCAAAGGGCGGGCGCTGGATGTGCCTGCAAAAGAATTTGTGCGGATTCTGCGCGATGTGTGGCGCGATATGCTGGTGGATTGATGTTTGGGTGCATAAACAATGGGGCATGTCTCGATTTTGTGGCCGTTTTGGTCAGAAAATCGAATTCTGAGATGTAATGATTCATCTATCCATGCGACGAAGGCTCTTGTAGGGGCGCGATATATCGCGCCCCCCATGACAGCACTGCCCTCATCTCGCGTTCCCTGCCTTACGATTCAACGACTGACTGTATTCGTGGACGAAATCGACGAGGCGGCGCACATTATCGATGGGCGTCCCCGGCAAAATCCCGTGACCGAGATTGAAGATATGGCCCGGTTTGCCTGCTACGCTGTCCAGGATATGACGGGTGCGGGCTTGCAGGGCGTCCCAATCGGCAAAGAGCGCCACCGGATCAAGATTGCCCTGAACGCTCACGCCATCGCCCAAAATCTCCCAGGCTTTTGCCAAATCAATCCGCCAATCCACGCCGATGACATCGCCGCCCGCCGCCTTAATCAGAGGCAGCATTCCGCTGGTATTCGTGCCAAAGTGAATGATGGGGACTCCGCCAGTGCTGGCGATTTCGATGGCGCGGCGGCTGTAGGGCAGCACAGAATGTTCATAGTCGAAGGGGCTGAGTTCGCCCACCCAGCTATCAAACAATTGCAGCACATGCGCCCCTGCCTGCGCCTGCGCCAGCAGGTAATGCCCGGCCACATCGCTCAGTTTCGTCATGAGGTTGTGCCATAGATCGGGCTGGCTCATCATCATGGTTTTGACTTCGATACGGTTGCGACTGCCGCCACCCTCAATGGCATAACTCGCCAATGTGAAAGGTGCGCCGCTGAAACCAATCAGGGGGATACCCCGCCCATCGAGTTCACGCTGCGCCAATTTGATCGCTTCGAGCGTGAAGCCGAGCGTCTCCTCTGGCGGCAGAACGCGCAGGCGATCAATATCGGCGGCAGTGCGAATCGGATTGTAGATGGTGGGGCCTTCGCCCTTGATGAAATCCAGTTCGAGGCCCATGCCTTCCAGCGGCGGCAGAATGTCGGCAAAGATGATCGCGGCATCCAGATCGAAGGCATTGATCGGCTGGAGCGTGACTTCGCAGGCCAATTCCGGCGTCTTGATGATCTCCAGGATGGTGTATTTCTCGCGCAGGGTGCGATATTCGCTCATATAGCGCCCCGCTTGACGCATCAACCAGATCGGGGTTGCATCGGTGGGCTGACGACGGCAGGCCCGTAGAAAGCGGCTGTTTGCGATCACAGCGGTAGACGTATCTGAGGAGGGTGTATTTATTTGCTGATCCACTGAGCGGCCTCTTTTGCAAAGTATGTCACAATCATATCTGCGCCCGCCCGCTTGATGCTGGTCAGGGTTTCCAGCGCACAGCGCTCAAGGTCGATCCAGCCGTTGGCGGCGGCGGCCTGGAGCATGGCGTATTCGCCGCTCACCTGATAGGCGGCAATCGGCAGGGTGTAGGACTGGCGCACGGCGCTCACAATATCGAGATAGGGCAAGGCAGGCTTGATCATGATGATGTCTGCCCCTTCCGCTACATCGAGTGCCACTTCTTTGAGGGCTTCCCGCGTGTTGGCAGGCTCCATCTGGTATTGACTGCGATCCCCAAACTGCGGCGGGCTTTCCGCGGCATCACGGAAGGGGCCGTAAAAGCTGCTGGCATATTTGGCGGCGTAGCTCATGACGATCACATGATCCAGCCCGCTCTGATCCAGCCCGGCGCGAATCGCGCCGACCATGCCATCGATCATGCCAGAGGGGGCAATGATATCCGCGCCTGCTTCGGCATGGACAATCGACGCCTGGGCCAGCAGTTCCAACGTTGCGTCATTCAGCAGGTAGCCTTCGGGCAGATGCGGATTGTAGTGCTGCTCGCCGTGTTGATTGATGATGCCGCAGTGACCATGATCGGTGTACTCGCAAAAGCACATATCAGAGATCACGATCATCTCTGGCACAGCATCTTTCATGGCACGAATCGCCCTGGGGATGATGCCGTTGGCGTCATAGTTTTCGCTGCCACAAGCATCCTTCCCATCGGGGATGCCGAACAGAAGCACCGCCGGAATGCCCAGATTGTAGGCGCTGCGAGCTTCTTCAACAGCGCGATCCACCGACCACTGGAATTGTCCCGGCATTGAGCGAATCGGCTTTTGAATGTCCTGTCCATGTCGGATGAACAGCGGATAGATAAAATTCTCCGGCGACAGGCGTGTTTCCTGCACCATCCGCCGCAGGGACGGCGTGCGGCGCAGTCGGCGTGGGCGGCTTGTGAGTGACGCCTGGATCGCTTGTTTAGAGATCGTGTTTTCGGTCATGTCTCTTCTTCTCTTTCGCTATCGTTGGGTGAAACCGGTCTTTAAGAAGCCATTTGATAGTGCCATTCGTTACAAACAAAATGTATTTTGGCGTAGGGACAGGGCCTGCCCTGTCCGTTCATCGCGTGAAAATGGACAGGGCAGGCCCTGTCCCTACACGAATCATGCATAACATTTTG
>DAOTUR010000493.1:0-8773 GCA_034436915.1 Anaerolineae bacterium | reverse complement strand
TTGCACATCCCAATGATACGAACTCAGGATGCGCCGTATTCAGTTCAAAACATGGAGTATATTTTTTGCATGTCTTGAGATCGCCTCGATATGTGAAAACTCTGATAGGTTTTGAGAGTCTGTACTCACCGAAGCGCATTAAGCGAAACCTGTTATGTGCAAAGTCCAGCTTAGAAGCCGTTTGATAATGCGGAACGTAATGGATTTACCATATTAAACGCATGTTTTGGAGAGCGTTTTCCGTAGGGGCACGATGCATCGTGCCCCCATACCCGTCAGGTTAAGGATTTAAGGAATGAAACCGTGAGAGAACAGGCATCTCAGGCCATCGGTCACATGGTTTATCGACCACTGACACCCCACAATCCGCCCCAGATCGGTGACAACGACTCATTTGAGGCGGGTCGGGGAGGGCAAAAACGGAAAAAAATGATCGCCCTCTCAGGGTGTTCGCCCTTTCTGAGAAAGATGAGAAGCTTAACCTGACGGGTATGGGGGCACGATGCATCGTGCCCCTACGGAAAACGCTCTCCAAAACATGCGTTTAATACGGTAAATCCATTACGTTCCGCATTATCAAACGGCTTCTTAGACCATTGGGCACAAGTTAAGGATTTAAACAGGAAATCAAGGTCTATTTCCATGCGTTTGGGGCACAAAGAGACGGCCACCTCCGGGGTCACGGACATGGTACTGACGCTGTCAGAGACGAGCCGTGACCCATTCGATACCGTTATCGTGCTGTCATCAGGGTCATGATGAGATATACACCAGCCTATCGCCTTTCATTGCGTGAAGAGGTGAGCGGTCTCGTCATCCTACGCGAGTGATGCCAGGAGGTGTGAGAGCCAGGGGCGGTTGATACAGCTTCAGGAGTTGCAGCAGCAGCAGCAGCAAATACAGCGGATTGCCCAACAGGTAGCGCCGCCACAAACGGCGCGGTTCCTGCGACAGCCGAAACAACCACTCCAGGCCATGCGCCTGCATCCATGTGGACGCCTGCCGCAACCGCTCGGCATGGAAATCAAAGGCCGCCCCAACGCCGATCAGGGGCATGGCGAGGCTGAGATGATGCTCATAAATCCAGGTTTCCTGCCGCTGCCCTCCCAACCCGACAAAGACGACGCGGGCCTGGCTGTGTTTGATCGCAGCGATGAGGGCCTGGTCTTCGGCAAGCGTCATCGGACGATAATAGCCCGCCTGGACGCCTGCAATTTGCAGCGCAGGAAAACGGCTGCACAATTTTTCGCTCAGGACAGGCAGCAGTTCGGCGGTATTGCCGTAGAGGAAGATGGGCAGTCCCTGTTTTGCACACGCTTCGCACACGTCGAGCATAAGAGTTGGCCCGTAAACGCGCTCTGGCAGTTTGACGCCATGCAACCATTGCAGCGCCCACCGCACAGGCTGTCCATCCGCCAGTGCCAGATCAAGCTGGTTGAGGCGATAGTTGTGCTGTGGATCGCGCACGCCGCTGATCACGCTGGCAACAGGCAGCGCACACACGCTCAAGGGCTGGCGATAGTGTGCCGCGTACAGAATCCGCGCTGCGGCGGCTTCATAATCAACCGTATCGATGAGCGTGCCAAGAACCTGATATCGACCATAATCCAGCATCAACAGGCCCCTTGCACAGGCCGCGTTAAGAGTATAATTTTAAAATCGCGTCACAGTCGATCACGTCGTCTCTAGCATACATCGTTTTCAAAATGTTGTTGTGCCATCGTCGGCGTGGCTCTATGATAAACCAATGCTGCACAAATTGTTTACCAGACCCTGAGAGAAGGGAGCGGCGCAGGATGCCCCGCTTTTTATGATTTCGATTGGCCTTGTCACCTATAACAGCCTGCCCGATCTGCCGCCCTGTCTCGACAGCGTGCAGCAGCAAACATGGACGGATTGGCGCATCGTGTGCCTGGATAATGCCTCACAGGATGGCACGCGGACATGGTTAGAGACACATCATCTGCACCCCATCAGCAGCCCGATCAACGCAGGCTATGGTCGCGCCCACAATCATCTCATTCAGATCAGCCGCCTCGGTGACGATGATTACTATATGCCCTTAAATCCCGATGTCATCTTGAGCACTTCCTATCTCGCAGCCCTGGTCGATATTCTACGCGAGACAGGCGCAGGTTGGGCCACAGGCAAGCTTGTACAGTCCAATACGCAGCTCCTTTACAGCACAGGTCATGCTCTGCTGTGGCACGGCTATGCGTTTAACATCGCCTTTGGTCTGCCCGATGACGAGCGTTTTGCCACTCCGCGTGAAGTGTTTGGAGCACCCGGCGCAGCCCCTCTCTACAGCGCGGCCTTTGTTCGCCGTATGATCGAGCAGGATGGATATTTTTTTGACCCCGATTTTTTTATGTACGGCGAAGATGTGGAACTGGACTGGCGTGCGCGGCGCAGGGGCGGGCGCTGCTGGTATACGCCCTATGCAGTGGCATTCCATCGCGGGAGTACACCAACTACAGAGATGCAGATCGAGGCGGTTGGCAATCGTTATCTGACAGCCATGCGCCACACCGATCATCTGCCCTCTCTCTTGATCATCATGCTGGGCCACTGCCTGTTGCGTGTGGGCGTGAGTCCGCGCCTGGGCCTTCGTTTGCTGTGGCGTTTGCTGCGGGCTATGCCGGGGCGCATCGCCAGCCGCCGCAGCGGGCAAGACCTGGGCGACTGGTTTGCCTGGAGCGTACAGCAGCCGAGCGCCCAACCGCGCACATGGTCAGGCCGCCTTCTGCGTTTTGCTCAACACTGGATGATGCCCCTATGAAGCGTTGGGTCGTTCTCTTCGGTCTTCTCACGGGCGCGATGCTGCTGGCCGTTCACTGGCGCACCAATTTTGATGTAGGCAAGACGCTCGGCCCCGGCTACGAAGCCCATTCATGGCCGCTCTATGCCCTCTTCGCCCTCGCCTGCGGCGTCAGCGGGCTGTTGATGCGGCAAAGCATCGCGGCGGCCTATGGGCTGGCGCTCATCCTGTGCAGCCTCATCACCGTGACTATCTTTCCCGATATTTCACAGCTTCAAGTGGCATATTTTGTCCTAGTCGGGCTGCTGGTGGGCATCACGGCGCTGGTGATCCCGCGACGACTGCACCCTGTTTCCCTCCTCGACGATCTGCAACATCTCTGGGAACGGCGCTACATGGTCACGATATCGGCGCGACACAACTTTCAGGCCCGCTATCAGCACACGATGTTGGGGGTTGCCTGGGTGGTGGTTCTGCCACTGGCAAACAGCATGGTGATGGCGCTGGCCTTTTCCGTCATCCTGCGCGTGCGCTCTGATGTGCCATTCGTGGTGTATCTCCTCAGCGCGATTGTTCCCTTCACCGTCTTCCAGAATGGTGTGATGCAAGGGACACGCTCAATTGTGGGCATGATCGGGCTGATCCAGCAGGTGTACTTCCCACGTGAGATTCTCGTCCTGCTTACGCTGGTTGAAGTGCTGATTGATTTTTTGTTCGTGTTTGTGGCGCTGCTGGTCATCATTCTGCTGTATCATCTGCCCCTCAGCTTGCAGTTGTTATGGGTTCCGCTGCTGCTCATGATCCTGGTGATGCTGTCCTTCAGCGTGATGCTGTTTGTGAGCACTTGCACCGTCTTCGTGCGCGATATTCCGCAGTTGGTGGCGGTCAGCTTACAACTCCTGTTCTATCTCACGCCGATCATCTACACCGTCGATCTCATCCCGCCTGAATTTCAATTCCTGCTCATCCTGAATCCGCTGGCGGCCATCGTCAGCAGCTTCCGGGATGTTTTGTTGTATCAGCGTGCGCCCCAACTGCTGCCGCTGATGTATCCGCTCTTGCTCGGCCTTGCCACCCTGCCCGCCAGCTATGCCTTCTTCAAATCCTATGAGGGGCGCTTTGCCGATTACGCATGAGCCTCATTCACGTCGAGAATGTGTCCAAGCGCTATACGCGCAGCGAACGCCCCAAACACCTGCGCCAGGAATTCTGGCAAGTGCTAAGGGGGCGAACAGCAACCACCGAAACGCCTTTCTACGCGCTGAGCCATGTCAGTTTTTCGGTTCAGGAGGGCGAATGTGTCGGCATTGTGGGGCGCAATGGCTCCGGCAAGACCACGCTCCTGCGCGTCCTGGCAGGCATCACACAGCCGACAGCGGGCCGCGTGCAGGTGAAGGGGCGATTTACGGCGCTGATCGCCCTAACAGCCGGCTTCAACATTGACCGTACAGGCCGCGAAAACATTTATCTCAGTGCGGCGATTCATGGCCTCTCGCCCAGAGCGACGGATCGCTTCATTGATGAGATCATCGCCTTTTCAGAGCTGGAGGCTTTCATTGATACCGCCGTCCGTCACTATTCCAGCGGCATGGTCGCTCGATTAGGATTCAGTGTTGCGATCCATCTGCTGCCCGATATTATCTTCCTGGATGAAATTTTGTCGGTGGGCGACAGCGGCTTTCAAGCCAAATCGTTCGCACGTATTGAGCAGTTTAAAAAGGAAGGGCGCACGCTGCTAATCGTGTCGCACAGCGATTCTCTCAAAACGCTGACGGAACGGACATTGTGGCTCGATCAGGGCGTGCTCAAGATGGATGGGGCAACTGCCGATGTCTTCGCGGCCTATCAGCAGACTTCAGGCTAACCCATGCCCGCTGTCACCGTCCACATCGTCACTTACAACAGTGCGGCCACAATTGAGTCGTGTCTGGAGTCAGTGTTGGCCCAGGGCATTCCGACGGGGCAAATCGTTGTTGTGGACAATGCCTCGAAGGATGACAGCCGCCGCCTTGTACAGCAGCACGGCATCCCTGTCATCACCAACGCAACGAACGTCGGCTATGCAGCGGCCCACAATCAAGCCTTGCGCCAGCAGCACAGCGCCTACGTCCTGACGCTGAATCCGGACACGCGGCTGCACCCTGGTTTTATCGACGCGATGGTCAATGCGCTGGAACAGCAGCCGCAGGTGGGCAGTGCCGCCGCCACCCTGTACCGCGTCGAATGCCTGGGAGATCGCGCTGTGACCGTTGATGGCGCGGGCCTGTATTTGCATCCCAATCGCAGACAGGCATTGTGGTATGAAGGATGCCCTCTCGAAGATGTGCCGACGACGCCCCGCCTCATCTTCGGGGTCGATGGGGCAGCGGCCTTTTATCGGCGGGCGATGTTGGAGGATATTGCCATCGACGATGAGATATTTGACGAAACATTTTTTATGCACAAAGAGGATGTCGATGTGGCGTGGCGTGCTCAGTGGCGCGGCTGGACAGCGCTGCATGTCCCCTCGGCGCGGGCGGATCATATTCGCGGCTTTCGTCCCGGCCAGCGCCGCAGCATCTCGGCGGCACTGCGCTTTTATGCGGCGAGAAATCGCTATCTCCTGCTGTTGAAAAATGAATGCTGGCACACGTTTTTACACGATGGGGCGGCGATAGCCACCTATGATATGGCGATCCTGGCCTATTTGCTGGCCTTTGAACGTTCTTCGCTGCGGGCACTGCCTGCGGCCTTCGGGCTGCGCCATGCCCTGCACCACAAGCACGCCTTTATTCAACGCACAAAGCGCATTGACTGGCGTGACATGCTCAACGCCCTGCGTCTTCGTCCATCAACCCCTATGAGCGCAATGAGGATGAAATGACTGCACAGCTCGTCGTGATTTGCACGGTTATTGCCCACAATTATCTGGCGTTTGCCAGAGTTATGATCCAATCGATCAAGCAGCAGCACCCCGACATGCTGTGTGCAGTGCTCATCGTTGACCACGAAATCTATCCGCACATTTCCTTAGAGGATGAGCCGTTTGTGCTGGTCACGCCGCCGCAGCTCAATATCCCGCATTGGCAGCACTTCAGCATGAAATATGATGTACTGGAACTCTGCACCGACCTCAAGCCCTTCCTGATGGCCTATCTCTTCGAGCACTATCAGGCTGAAAAGGTCATCTACCTTGATGCCGACATTCGGGTTTACAGTTCACTCCAGCCTCTTTTGGATATCCTGGACACGCACACGGCTGTGCTCACACCGCATATTCTCACGCCCTACAATGACAGCGCGTGGCCGACTGACCTGATGTATTTGCGCGTCGGCACATTCAATCTGGGCTTTTTCGCCCTGGCGCGACGCGGTGACTGGCAGCGCCTGCTGGCATGGTGGCAGGAGAAGCTGTATACGCAGGGCCTGTTTGCCGTTGAGCAGGGGATGTTTGTCGATCAGCATTGGGCGGATCTGTTCCCCAGCCTGTTCGAGGGCGTGCATATCCTGCGCCATAGCCAATACAACGTCGCCTACTGGAATGTAGGGACGCGAGACATAACACAGCAGGGCAAACAGTATCACATCGATGGTAAGCCGCTGGTCTTTTTCCATTTCAGCGGCATCATCCTGGACAATCTGGAGGTGCTCTCACTGCATCAAAATCGTCATCGGCTCTCCGCACTCAACCCCCTCTATCAACAGATATTTTATGACTACGCTGAGGCCGTCAAACAGCAGGGCCATGCTGAGGCGTCGGCCCTCAAATACGGCTTTGGTCAGTTTGCCGACGGTGTGCCCATCGCCTATCCACTGCGCGTATGCCTGCGCGGACATGATCCCCAGGCGGTATGGTGGCCGCAGCCGTTTGACATCGACAGTGACGTGTCATTTCGCAAGTGGGCGCTGGAACCCCAGGCCAACGGCTTGTCCTACTACGCTGAAGCCCTCTACGCCGAACATAAAGCGACCATCCCGCGTCTCGCGCCCGCGCTGTATCGAGACTGGCTGCTGAGCCAGGAAAACCAGGCTCCGATCTATCATCCGTTTTACCTCGCACCGATCAAAGCAACGTCGAGTATTTCTCAAGCGAGGCTCTGGGAGCGGACACTGCGTTACTATCTCGACTTCCCGACTGTGGTCGCCCCGACTCTGCCACCTGACGTCATGGATGCGCCGCCGAAGGTCTACAGCGGGCCGCGCAACCTTTACGGGCGGGTGCGGCAGCTACTGCATCAACTCCACCTTGTCCAGGGCATGAGGCGGTTAGTCGGGCTGCGCCTGATTATGACCGTGCGCTTCTTTTTCATCGCGCTGGAGCGTGAGAGAACACATGATGCCTGAATCGGGCCTGAACTGGATTGCCGATTTGCACACCGATATTGGATTGGGCGAAGCCGCCCGCCTGCTGCATCGCGCTTTGAATGTGGGCGGTATTCCGTATCATCATGTGCCGATTGAGTTTGAACTGCATCTGCCGATCATGCCCGCGCCAATTGAGATGCGTTCCAGGCCAGAGGTGTTCCCGACGAGTCTCATGCTGGCAAATGCCGATGTCTCAGCCTACTACAGGGACAAAATTGATCCGCACTACTGGCAGAATGTGTATCGCATTGGATACTGGTTCTGGGAGCTTCAGGATTTTCCCGCTCAGGTGAAGACCGCCTTTCAAGAAGTTGATGAGGTGTGGGTTGCCAGCACTTATACCCAGAGCGCCCTCTCGCGTATCTCCCCCGTCCCTATCGTCCATATGCCGCTGCCGATCTACACGCCGCCCGTGCAGGGCCGCCGCGCTGATTTTGGTTTGCCGCAGGATCAATTTGTCTTTTTCTTCTCGTTCAGTCCCCTCTCGTCAATTGCGCGCAAAAACCCCTTCGCCGTGATTGAGGCGTTCAAGCGGGGGTTTGCCCATACGCAGCACAAGCCCTGCCTCGTTATCAAAGCCCACCACCTACTGGAGGCGCATGATGGCGGCTTTCAGGCGGCTTTACAGGCAGCCATTGCCGAGGTCGATGGCATCCTGATCACGGACACGCTGGATCGCCAGCAAACATTTGCTCTCATGTCGGTGTGCGATGCCTATGTCTCGCTGCATCGCTCCGAGGGGTGGGGGCTGGGCATGGCGGAGGCGATGGCATTGGGCAAACCTGTCATTGCGACAGGCTATTCCGGCAACCTCGATTTTATGACACACCAGAACAGCGCCCTGGTCAATTATCACCTGCGGGCGATTCAGCCAGAAGATCATCATTATCAACCGCGTTATGTCACGATCTACGAGCCAGGGCAGCTCTGGGCCGAGCCTGATGTTGATCATGCAGCATGGTGGATGCAGCGCTTGGTCAACGATCCGTCCGAGGCCCAGGCGCTTGGCAGACAGGCTTGTCAGGACGTGGCACAGCATCACAGCCCTGAAAAGACAGCCGAAAATATTGTACAGCGCCTTGCCCATCTGCCGCAGCGTGCGCCGCACTTTACGCTCAATCCAGCGATCACAGCGCTCACGCCCATGCAGCATGTGCGCCGTCTCGCCCGCCGCCCCTATGAATTGGCCTATGGATCGCGGCGGGTTGTGCGCGAACAAGGCGTCATCGGCTTTATCAGGCAAACGGGCCACTGGATTCGCAAGCGTTTAAAGGCCGATTTTTGAGAGAGAGGGACACAGAATTGGTTATCCGCACGAATCAAGGCGTGAGGTCTCACCAATTTGTTGTCAGAGCGGTCAACACCTCTTACAATTTAAGCAGCTAGGGACGCCTACAGGTAAGCATCCTCGCCCTAAAGGGAGGGACTTTTAGCCCTAGTGCTTACCAGACTCAGGCTTGATGTCAGAGCCTCCGTTAGAGACGAATACATAGGCACTTCGGGATGACCTTCCAGTCCCGAACTCTGCGGTGAACGATTAAACAGGAGGCAGGGAGGCTGGGGAGCCAACCGTGTTGTTCACACAAAACCGTCTCATAACTTTGTCGAGGAAAACTTGACCCGCGTGAGCGGTGGGCTGGGGGAGCGAGCCAGAGGTCACTTAAATCGCTC
>DAOTUR010000492.1:0-1773 GCA_034436915.1 Anaerolineae bacterium | reverse complement strand
TGCACATCTCAATAGAACTCGCTCCGATCCGTTCGTATTGAGTTCAAAACATAAGCTGTATTTTTCGCATCTGTCAAGATTCCAGTGATATGCGAAAAGTCTGATAGGTTTTGAGAGTTTGTACTCATCGAAGTCGATGAATCCAAACGTGTCATGTGCAAAGTCCAGCTTAGGACACGTTCAAAAACAACTCCGCAGAGTTCTAGATGGGTCGACTGATCTACATTCTGCGACTTTATTTTTAAACGCGTCCTTAATGCCCAGGAGAGTACCCGATGAAACGACTTTTTGCAGCCTTGCTGATGCTAACCCTCAGTGCTTTACCGACGCTGGCACAGGAGGCGACGCTGATTCCACCAGAGCAGGAAAACACTGGCCCGCATGTCATGGCCCTGATTGACGATGTTAAAATCACGCAGCAGGACGATCAGCCGCAGCTTCTCATCTTTGGCACGCTGCCCGATGGCTGTGACCGCCCGACATTGATCACGAAGGAGCGGCAGGGTGCGGTACTGTTTGTCGATGTGTATCATGATCCTGTGCCTGCCTCCGTTGTCTCCTGTCCACAAAAATTGATCCCGGTTGGGGTCATTGTGATGGCGCAGGAACTGCTCATGCTGGATGCCGACCAAACGCTGCCGACCTATCTGGCGGTGAATGATCGTTATTTTACCATCCATATCGCAGCGATTGAGCCTGTGGGGACGCCGCCTGCCTTTCCGCCTATTACTCTCACGCCCCTCATTCGCAGTGAGGTGACAGTTGATTCGCTGACGCTTGAGACGCAGGCGGATGGCGTCGTCTATACCACGATCAAAGGCATCCTGCTGCGTGGTTGCGCCGATACGCCCGTCACACGCATTATCCCTATGCCACAGACAGGGAAAATAGCGCCTGATTACGGCCTCGATATCTTCCAACTACTTGATTCGCCTGATCTCTGCCCGGATACCTACGTGGCGGTCACATTTGAGTTGGTGGTGAAAACGCCGCTCGATCCGCAGCATGATGGGACGATCAAAATTCTCGATAAAACCGTCGAAACAACCCCGCCCTCCATCACGCCAACCCCAGGAGAGACAACAATACACGTACCGCATACGATTACTTCGGTGGATGCCGTGATTCTTGAGACGTTTCCGGCGCAGATCATGCTGACTATCAAGGGCTATCAACCGGATGGCTGCGATGTGCCTGTGCGGATCGCGCAGGCACGGGCGCAAAACACGGTCACGCTGGAGATTTTCCGTGAGCTTCCGTCGGATTCCATCTGCACCATGATCGCCAAAGAGTTCCAGACGAGTCTCACGCTTGAAGGCGGCTTTGATCCCGGAACCTACACGATTGATGTGAATGGTACTGTGATCACAGTTAAGATTTAAGGGCTTTATGGGGCGGCGGGCCAAAACATTGGCCCGTCGCCTCGGTCCCATGGGATGATGCTTATGGATTCCATTCAACAGTGTTACGGAGCGCGAGGAGGATTGTGCAAAGATCCTCGCTGGCTTTTTTGAGTCAATTAAATTTGATATGAGTATATTATCATCTCACCTTACGCAGGCAAGCGAATAGGCTGCAACTGACGCAAGGCTACAAACGCTGAATGCAGCGCCGTCACATAAAGTTTGGATTTGAGCGTAAAATGGTTGAGGTGGGTGGCTTTACGCAACCATTCCAGTTTGATATAGGCCCACAGCGAGGCAAACAGATGGTTCGTTTGCGTCGTGACGGTCTGGGTCGGCGATTTTTCCAGCGAAGCATTTTGTTTGAGCG
>DAOTUR010000491.1:0-1747 GCA_034436915.1 Anaerolineae bacterium | reverse complement strand
CGCTTTGAGATGATTGTGGATGGCGTTCTCCTGGACACCATCGATGCGTTTGCGCCGGAGATGCTTTTTCTCACCACGCGGACGTATGTGCTTGACCCTGGGATGCATACGCTTGAACTACGCGGCGGACTCCCACGCAACCCACAGAGTGAGGGGGATGTCATCGGATTGGATGCCATTCAGGTGTATCGCGCGCCTGCGAAGACGCACATCCTGCCCCCACCGCTTTATACCGAGACACCTACGTCTCAGCCTCAACCCGCTGCCGGGATTGAGCTGGTTGGAGCCCCGCCGACAGTCCAACCTACGGCGACGGTGATTGCCCCAAGTCTGATGACAGTCACGGTGGTCATCGCCTATGACGAAAATGGCAATAAGGCTGTCGATCCTGCCGAAGGCGTGTCCGGCATCTCGGTGCGCGTCGTCGAAGTCGGGACCAATCGGGTCATCACCCAGGCGTTCACGGATGCCAGTGGCTTTGCCCAGCTCCAAATTGTGACATCAGCCCAATCCCGCGTCGTTGTACCGTACTTTGGCAAGGTCTGGGAGCTGCAAAACAGCACGCGGGGCGGCAGCAAGGGCTTCACGCTGCTGCTGACGCCTGGCAATCAACCCGGTCTGATTCCTTAACCACGGAGATATCTGATGAAAAAGAAGAACTCGTTGGCTGACACTCGGCAGATTGTGCTGTGGCGTTCCATCTCGGTGCTGCTGGCTCCTGTGGTCATGATGGGAGCGATGATCGCCTGTGGAACCATCGTGACAGATACCGCTTCGTATGTCTGTCCGACACGCCTGTCTCCAATTGATGTACCGCCCACCGTTGGGCCCGGAACACCGATGGTGATTTCCACGCTGGCACCGCCTCCAACACCCTATCGTATCCTGCCACCGCAGGATTTCTATCGGGGTGATGCCGTATTTATCGGACAACTGAATGCGCCTCTTCGCCTGCGCTTCCGCTTGCAGAGCGTTCAGAGCCAGCCCGCGCCGCCTCAGACGCTCTACATCTGGTCGCTTGAGATCAGGAATCTGGGAACGATGATCTACGAAACGATCCCAGTGGCGCAGGCTATGATCACGCAGATCACTACCTCCAATGGAGAGATTCAAGGTACCTGGCGGCCCTCGGAGAAAGCGATGAAGGCGGCGAGGATCGCCAACGAAAATTATGATCCGCTTCCCCCTGGCTCAAGCCGTGTGTATCGCATGGCGACGTATGGGCCTGTTGGGAGTGGACACCGTATCGCCTTTCGATTGGATGAGACGGGTCATAACCAGATCACCTGGATCAATCAGGCCAATCCCTTTTGTGTCGGTGATATCGCGGATTAGACAGGAGATCTCATGCCCGATTTTGCACGCATGCTGGATGAGGTGCAGTACAGCTTGATTGTGGTGATGGCTGGAATCCATTGGAGTGTGCAAAAGGCGCTCCTGATGGGCGGCTTTACCGTCAAACTCATTAATCAATGGCTGATTGAGAATGCCTTCATGCCCCTCATTGCCCAGACGAATGACAGCCTCCGAGTCGCCGTGGGCTATGTGTTCGTGGTCGCGCTGTTGGTCCTGGGCATCACCTATCTCGTTGCAGCATTTGTGCGGTTGGATGTGGTCAATCCGCGCAGCGCCATCCTGTGGTATGCAGCAGGAATGCTCTTTTTCACGCTTGGCCCCAGTCTCTATCAAGGGATGAACGACTTTCGCCTCAGTATCTCGCAGATGATGTATGTGAGCGTACTGAACA
>DAOTUR010000490.1:0-5008 GCA_034436915.1 Anaerolineae bacterium | reverse complement strand
CGCCGCCTTCAGTGCCTATCCCAGCCGCTTTCGCCGCGGCGAACCGCAGGTCAAAGGTGCACCGTCCGCCGTGTGGATCAATCCGCCACGCGGCCCAGAGAATCTCTCTTAAGCACTTTCACCAATTTGTTTCAAAACCCTTGACACATACCGGTATACCTTCTGAGTTCTGATATAAGACCAAAACACAGTGAAGAGGAGTGGTTTCATCAACCCCATGTAACAGATTCTCAACAATATTGCCCCAAAAGGCGGCAATGGTAAGTTTGAGCCTAGAAGATAGAAGTTCAATCAGGTGTTATAATATCGAAGGAAGGCTTTATCAGACTCGATTCCTTGAAGAAGTTGTCTCGATGTTTATTCCGCATGGAACATTTCATCTTCCAACCGAGCGATTCATCATATGGGGTGAAAACTCGGATGCGCCGCCCATCAAACGCGGACGACAGCCAAAAACGCTGCCTTATCCGTATGCGACCAACACAGATGAGTTGAGCGCGTGGCTGACACATCTCGCACCCCATGCTCAGCCTGAAGAGATCAAAACACAGGTCTGGCTTCCGAGCAGCGGTCAGCAGCCGCAGCCCTCCCCCGAACTGCAAAAGACTGGCATTGAGGCTGAGATTTCGGACACACTCACCCTCACCGTATGGCAGACTCCCGCACTGACGCTTACTCCATTAGAGGCACTTGATCTACTGCTGGCCCTTCCGCATGACCCCTTGATCGGGCGTGATTTACGCTTCTGGCAGTTGGCAACGCGTGAGTCTATTGCTCTCGTTGCGAGTCAGAAGGTGCTGCCGATGTTAGAGCGTCAGGGCTTTCAGTTGATCGCCCGTTGGCAGCCTTTGCCCGAATATGCTGAACGTGAAGTCCAACTCGCGGCACAGATGCCACCGCTGTGCCGTGCCCTGACGGATCAACTCGATACAGTATCGGCACCCCTTGCCCTGGTAACACGCTTTACACGATTGGTGGTTGATGGGCTGATACGCGCCTCAGCAGACAAAGATGTCCAGCTAAAAGGGCGCGGCGTGGGCCTAGCCTGGCTCAACGCTCTGACGAGCAGCAGTCCAGAGGTCAAACTCTCGACAGCCGAGTCTGATAATTTGTTCCAGGCATGGCAGTTATGGGCAGGCCAGCGTGATGCAGCCGGAAATCAGTCCTTTCGCATTGCCTTCCGCCTTGAGACACCGGACAGTGAGCCTTTTGACGACTCATGGACGCTCCATTATTTGCTTCAAGCCACCGATGATCCGAGTTTGATCGTCTCGGCAGGACAGTTATGGCGCGGACACAAAGACCCCTATCTTGTGCAGCGTTTCGATCAGCCTCAAGAGCGACTGCTGCGCGGATTGGCATTTGCCGGACGTCTGTTTCCGCCCATCCTTGACAGTCTGCACAGTGCCGCGCCGGAATATGCACGCTTCGATACGGCGGAGGCGTATACCTTCCTTAAGGAGTCAGCGCCAATTCTGCAAAACAGCGGATTCCGCGTGCTGCTGCCGAAAGCATGGAGCGGTCAGCAGACGCGGGTGACGACCAAACGCAAGGTGAGCACCAAATCGTCAGGCAAGTCTCGCCTGACTCTGGATACTCTGCTGCATTACGATGTTGAGGTCATGCTGGGCGATGAGAAACTTGACCGCGAGGAATTGTCACGGTTAGCGGCCCTCAAACAGCCTCTCGTTCAGATACGCGGCCGGTGGGTGCTGTTGGATCAAGCCCAACTTGAGGCCGCCTTAAAATTGCTGGAGCAAGGCCGCGCCGAATTTCCGCTGGAAGATGCGCTGCGCCTTGGCCTTGATGATACCCCGACTGACCAGATCGAAACCGATGGCTGGCTGAATACACTGCTGGATCTGCTGCAACACCCGGATCAAATCGAACTGCTGTCCCCACCAGAGGGCCTCAAGGCCGAACTGCGACCCTATCAACAGCGCGGCTATGCGTGGTTGGCCTTCTTACAACGCTATGGATTGGGAGCCTGTCTCGCGGATGACATGGGATTGGGCAAGACGCTTCAGACGATTGCCTTTTTGCTCCATTTGCGCGCCACACAGGAATCGCCTGCGCCTGTGCTGATCGTTTGTCCAACGTCTGTCGTTGGCAATTGGCGGCGTGAGCTTGAACGCTTTGCCCCTGATCTGCGCGTTGCTATTCATCAGGGTACGGATCGTGAGACGGGGGAAGAGTTCATCAAACAGAGCCCGTCTGCCTCTGTGATCCTCACGAGTTATCCGCTTCTTGCCCGTGACCGTGACACCTTGACCCGTGTAGAATGGTCGGTGGTGGTGCTTGATGAAGCCCAGAATATCAAAAACAGCAGCACCAAACAGGCGCAGGCCGCCCGCGCTCTGCAATCCGAGTCGCGCATCGCATTAACAGGCACGCCCGTTGAAAATCGACTGACTGATCTGTGGTCTATTTTTCAATTCATCAATCCACAGTATCTGAGCAGTGAGGCGAGTTTCCGCCGCCGATTTTCTATTCCAATTGAAAAATTTGAGGATGCTGAGGCGGCTCAAAAGCTGAAACGCCTGACGACGCCATTCGTCCTGCGCCGTTTGAAAACTGATCCCAGAGTGATCAGCGATTTGCCGGAAAAACAGGAGATGAAGGTCTATATCAATCTCACAGCGGAACAGGTCACGCTGTATGAGGCGGTTGTGAAAGACGTTATGGAACGCATTGATCAGGCTGAAAACTCAGGCGATGATCTGTCACGGCGCGGGCTGGTGCTTTCGCTGTTAATGCAGTTGAAGCAGGTGTGTAATCATCCGGCACAGTATTTAAAAGATAACAGTGCCATTGATGGACGCTCCGGCAAGGTGGCCCGCCTCACCGAAATGCTCGAAGAGGTGTATGCCGCTGGAGATCGCGCCTTGATCTTCACGCAGTTTGCCGAGATGGGCGAAATCTTGCGTCAACATCTACGCACGACCTTCTATGATGAGCCTCTCTGGTTGCATGGCGGAACCAAGATCAAAGAGCGTGATGATATGATTCGGCGTTTTCAGGCTGAACAGGGGCCAACGGTATTTTTGCTCTCGCTCAAAGCAGGCGGCGTTGGTCTGAATCTCACTCGTGCCAATCATGTGTTTCATTTTGATCGCTGGTGGAATCCGGCCGTTGAGAATCAAGCCACTGACCGCGCCTTCCGCATTGGACAGACACGCAATGTTCAGGTTCATAAGTTCATCTGTGCTGGAACACTGGAAGAAAAGATTGATGCCATGATCGAAAGCAAAAAAGCTCTTGCTGAACGAGTCGTAGGCAGCGATGAGGCATGGCTGACTCAATTGAGCACAGCAGCCCTTAAAGAACTGGTTCAACTGCGCGAGGTCTAAACCGATGGCAAAACGCAAAAGTCAACTCAAGCCTGATTATAATGACTACTACTTTCCACCATCGCGCCCGATCAAAGCAGAGAATGGATTGCAGAGTCGCAGTCAGCGCGGTGAATTTGCCAGCAGTTGGTGGGCCAAACGATGGCTTGCCGTGCTGGAAACCTATGGCATTGGCAGTCGTTTGCAGCGCGGACGCAGTTACGCCCGTGGGGGTCAGGTCCTCTCCATCGATATTAAACCGGGCTTTGTGGCTGCCAAAGTGCAGGGATCACAGCCGACGCCCTATCGCGTCAAAATGGAGGTCAAGCCACTGAGTGATGAATCCTGGGAAAAGGTACTGGATGCCATCAGCACACAGGCATTGTTTACTGCAACTCTACTCGAAGGCACAATGCCCTCTGAGATTGAGAGTGTGTTTCAGTCAGTGAAGGTGTCTCTTTTCCCCTCTGATTCGCGTTATCTGACGACAGACTGCACCTGCCCTGATGACGCCAACCCCTGTAAGCACATTGCAGCCGTGTATTATCTCATGGGCGAGCAGTTTGACCTTGATCCATTTCTGATTTTTACGCTGCGGGGGCGAACACGGGAACAGGTCATGGAGGCTCTGCGTGTCCGGCGGGCCAGCGCTGTTGAACCCACAAGCGATGATCAGCCTATGGTGGCAAAACCATCCTCTTTGACTGAGCAGATTGATACCTTCTGGGGGCCGACTGAGTTTGAGTGGTCTCCTCTCCCCCTCTCATTCCCTGAGACACATGCATCGGTCTTAAAACGCTTTGATACGCCACCTCATGAGACACAGAAAGCTCTGACAAGCATTTATCAAGCCATGAGCCGTTCGATTCAAGCGCGTTTCCTGACGGAGACAACTGATGACTGATATTCGGATTTAGGAATCTCACTTGCATCATGGCCTCTGATCTCTCGACAACAGACCGTGATGATATTTATACTCAAAATGGGGATAAAGGCCTCGCGTCGGTAAAGCAAAAAAATAGGACATGACATAGGGGCATATTCGAATTGCATCACTTTTTGTTCGAATAAAGGTCAATGAAGAGGGTTTAGGCTTTTCCAAAGAAATAGCTGTTCCCATTCAGAGAGGGGCAATATGAACAAACCATTTTTGGATCGTCGTCCGTGATTATCTTGTGGCTTGTCCTTTTATTCTATATCGTCTTGGTCTCTGTTTTAATCTGGAAAAGCCTTATTCAACTTTGAATATCAAACCGACTATGTGGGTAAATGAGAGGAACAAAAAGCTTGCTGTGAGGGGTTCGAAAAAACCAGCGTTTAATTGAACTCCTGACCATTCGGGACGAGGCCAGAGACTTAATGCTTGAATTAGCAATTCAGGTTGACAAGAGAGTCTCATCTAAAGATCAGGAGATCGATCTAGAACAGGAAAAGCAGCAAAGCATTGCTCTGTATCCCCGCCGCATCGACGCTGCTGTCAATCTTTATAAAGATGGCACTATTGATCGCAAAGAGTATCTGCACATTCGAGAAACAAATGAGAGGGAAATGGCTCACTGGGAGTCACGGACCACACAAACAGAAGAAATCGCGCTGGAGTTAGCAATGTGTGTTGAGGCTGTCCAGCGGCTTTCGAGATTGTGGAAAATCGCATCATCGGAAGACCGTCAGGGGCTTGC
>DAOTUR010000489.1:0-4055 GCA_034436915.1 Anaerolineae bacterium | reverse complement strand
TACGGCTTTCCCGCCCGCCATCGCCTGCGCCAGAAACGTCATTTCGGGTTTCAAACAGGTCATATCGTCAAGGCGATTGTGCCAACAGGCACGTATGCTGGAACACATGTCGGACGTGTTGCTTGCCGCGCCACAGGAAGCTTTGATCTTGTGATAGCGCTCGGCAAAGTCACTGTATCGCACAAACATCTCAAAATGCTTCACCACTCTGACGGCTATACCTACCAGAAAGGACAAGGCGCTCTCCCTCCCCATGCCTAAAGGCAGGAGTCTCTCGCGCCGATTCGATGATTGTGTAGGGACGAGGCCCGCCTCGTCCGCCGATCTCTCCCAAAAATGAAGCGTTAATTCTTAACCATGTGTGTATGAAGTCCAGAGTAGAGTAAAAAGCCCCTCTCCCACGCAGTGGGAGAGGGGTTGGGGTGAGGGTGCAGTGTGACAACCGATCCTATGCCTCTTCGCTGGACGAGGCTTTGGATTTCTCGATGACGGGTGCAAGCGGACGCAGCACATCGAAGCCCACGCGCACCACAAAATCGCCAAATGACTCGGCGGGCTGACGATGATCACGATAATGACGCAGGATCGGCGTCAGCGTCGGGACGAGATCGCGCAGATGCACCAGATCAAGGAAGGGCCGCGCCAGCCGTGTGCCTTCTGGATTGCCGCCCAGGAAGACCGAATACTTCTCAAGCGAACGCCCCACGAACGCGATCTCAGCCACATACGGGCGGGCGCATCCATTCGGGCAGCCCGTCATGCGGGCCACAATCCCTGCCTCAGCAATATCCAGCTCATCCAGCACCGTCTCAAATTGATCGATGACCTGGGGAAAAACGCGCTCCGCCTCGGTGATGGCAAGGCCGCAGGTGGGCATGGCGACGCAGGCCATTGCATTGCGGCGAATCGGTGTGATTTGCTCCACAGTGGTGACGCCGTATTCTGCGATCAGCGCCTCAACGCGGGGGCGCAGGTCACCGGAAATATCGGTGAGGAGGATATTTTGCTGCCCCGTCAGGCGAATGTTGGGGCGAATTTCGTCAATCAGCGCCCGCAAACCAGAGCGCAGACGGCCACTCTCACGATCCACAATGCGGCCATTTTCAATCGGCAGGCCCAACGACCAGCGATCCCCGGCCAATTCTGTCCAGCCTAGATGATCATCGACCTTGAAGGGCGGCATATCGCGCAGCGGTTGTAGCGCAAACGACACGCGGCTCTGTAGCTCCTCGCGGAACCAGACCACGCCGCGCTCCTGCATGACATATTTGATGCGGGCGTGCTTGCGATTCTCACGATCCCCAAAATCACGGTGAATCGTCACAGTGGCGGCAACGGCTTCGATGACCTGTTCAGGCGTGATGAAACACACCTCATCGGCCAGCCGCGCATAGGTCGAGTCATTGGCGTGGGTCATGCCCATGCCGCCGCCCACCAGCAGATTAAATCCCTCAAGGCAGCCGTGTTCATCGAAGATCGCCACGAGGCCCAGATCGTTGGTGTAGACATCGACGCAGTTATCGCCGGGGTAGGCGATGGCAATTTTGAATTTGCGCGGCAGATAGGTCGGGCCGTAGATCGGCTCAAGCTCTAGGTCGCTGGCGTCAATGAGTTCTGTGCCATCCAGCCAGATTTGATGATAGGCCTTGGTCTGCGGATACAGCGCCTGTGTGAGCGACACGGCGTATTCTTGCACAGCGCGGCGCTGTGGATCATCAGTGGGGGCGGGGCAGGCCATGATATTGCGGACGATATCGCCGCACGCGCCGAGCGTTGTCACGAGGGCCAGATTGATCGCACGGATCGTCTCTTGAATCTCGGCTTTGAGGATGCCGTGAAACTGGATCGTCTGGCGCGTCGTCAGGCGGATCGTGCCGTTGCCATAGGTATCGGCGATATCATCCATTGTCAGATACTGGTCGGCGCTGATCTGGCCGCCCGGCAGCCGCAGCCGAATCATCAGTTGATGATGGTCGATGGTGCGATCCAATTTGCGGGCGTCACGGTCTTCCTGCTGATACATGCCGTGAAATTTGAGCAGCTTGTTGGCATCTTCGGTGAAGAATTTTTCGCTGTTGGCGAGTTCCTGGGCGATGGGGCCGCGCAGATTGCGGCTGGCGGCTTTCAGTTGTTCGACGCTTTGTTTGCTCATGGGCATGTCCTTCGATAATGGCAAGAATGCAGGAGTGCGGTGGTGTGATCTGTGCGCTGGGGACATGAGCCAGCGCCTGGAAACACAAACGCCCTGGCTGTATGCAGCCAGGGCGATCCGAAATTCAGGAAAAAGGATGCGTGATCCTACGTCCAGGCTGCCGTGTCTGTACAATGACAACAACATGTGGCGCAGAACATCAGGGGCATCAGGGATTCCTTATCAGGCACGAGGACTTGTGATTCTATCCTCCGTTCCCACGCATTATAATGGCATTCAGATATCTGTCAACGTCTATCGATCAGGCGTCCCATTTGGGAAGATTGGTTCCTACGTTGCAGCGCCAAGACGCGGTACACTCGTAGACGATGAGGTCGCTCAAACAGTCACGGCTTGTCAGAAAGGAAGGCGGGTGTCCTCTCGCAGCATCAGAGACCCCGCCGAATTGTGTATGAAACGTCCCACAACCGCCCTCGTCCTCGCCGGACATGGCTCTCACATCAGCCCGAATACTGCTGGTTTGATCTGGAATTATGTCGATGCATTGCGCGAACTGGGCGCTGCCGATGAGGTCACAGCCGCCTTCTGGAAAGAACCGCCGTTCTTCCATACGGCGCTGCACAGCCTCGCCGCCCCGGATGTGACGATTGTGCCGATCTTTACCGCCAATGGCTATTTCACACAAAGCGTTGTGCCAGATGAAGTGGGCTTGCAAGGCGCTCTCACGCAGCGCGAGGGTCGCACCATTCGTATGACGCCGCCGCTGGGGACACATCCGCAAATTCGCCGTCTGGTGGAAAAGCGCGTGAGCGATGCCCTCAGCGCCCACAATTTGAACGCCGCCGAGGTCACAATCGCCCTGATCGGCCACAGCACACGCCGCAATCCCATCAGCCGCGCCGCCACCGAAGCCCATGCCGCCCATCTGCGGACGCTCTACCCGGAGGCCCAGGTGGAAGCGATTTATCTCGATGATGACCCGTCGATTCCCACGATTTACACCACCGCCCGCCATGATGTGATTATCGCCGTGCCGTACTTTCTGGCGGCAGGATCACACAGCACGCAGGATGTCCCTAACGCCCTCGGCCTGCCTATTCGTGCGGTGCAAGGACAGGTAGGACGCCATATGGTCTATTACACGCCGCCTCTGGGGACAGGGCCGGAGCTGGTCGATGCCATTCTTGAGTTGGCACAGCAGGGCGGGATGCCCACCAAATCCCCGGCAATCACCTCTGTCTGGGATGGATTTCCACGAGTGGGATACGATTTGCTGTGGGAGAGGGTGCAGAACGGCCCGTTCCGATTCGGTCAGCTCCTGCTGACATCGCAGCAGGTCATCATGTATACATTGGGCGATATGGACACCGCCAGCGTGCTCAATAAGCCCTCGCAGCTTCGGCGCGTCTCCCGCGAATCGCCCTTTCGCCCCCTCTCCTACCCGATTCCGGGCGGCTGGGCCTCCAAAGCCGGCTCCGCCGAACGGCTTCATGCCATCGTCGAGACCATCTATCCCGGCGCAGTCGCGGATTGGGCCGCCGCCCAGCAGGGCACGTTTAGGGCGGAATCGCTTGACTCCACGCTGGCCCGTCAGACCGGGCAATATCGCAAACTGATGGATATGAGTCTTGAGCAGCGCCAGGCGTTGTGTCGGGATGTGTGCGGCGCGTGCGTGCGGACGCCGACCTGGGCCAATGTGCGGGATGACACATCGATTCCCTGCCGCGAGGCGTGCAACGTTTGGCTCTCAGCCGCAGTGGAAGGTCTGCCATAAGCCGAGCAGGGCATATATCCCAAAGCGCGACGCTTATATCGCAGTCTCGATGTTTATATCCCAATCTGCACCGCGCTTAACCCTCACAAGGTCACTGTTAAAACATAATTGCAGGATCAGGTAGGGACA